>CADBRC010000390.1 GCA_902796985.1 uncultured Spirochaetaceae bacterium | reverse complement strand
CTTCGATGCAGCCATGCTCAGTTTCACCTCATACACCAAGGTAGGGCTGCGTTTTGCGACAATCGGCGGGGCAATCATGGCCTTAGTCAGCTTTGCAGTCGCAATCTACTATATTGTCTTTAAATTCACCCACTGGGGGACTTTCAACGCAGGAATGATTCCGCTCATTGTGGGCGTGTTCCTCTTCAACGGAGTGCAGACCTTCTTCATCGGCTTCCTTGGAGAGTACATTATGGCCATAAACAACCGCATAATGAACCGGCCCCTCGTCATCGAGGAAGAACGGATAAACTTCGACTGACCTGAAAAAAAGGAAGCCCCCGCAAAGGCCGTAGCTCTGCGGGGGCTTTTTGTTTTGAGACCGCCCTTGCAGGCAGTCTCCGAAGTCCTACTCCTTTACACCACCGGCAGTGGCACCGGAGATGATGCTCCTGGACAGGAAGAGGTAGACGATGATAAGCGGCACAATGGCCAGACAAATCGTCATGTAAACCTGTCCCATATCAAACTTCTGGTAGTCAGCCGAACGGAGCTGGGCTATCAGGATAGGAATGGTCTTTTTCTCCTTGCTGGAGATGACCAGCTGCGGAGTGAAGTAGTTGTTCCACGAGCTGACGAAGGCGAAAATTGCCTGTACGGCGATGGACGGCTTCATCATCTGCAGGACTATCGTGTTGAAGGTGCGGAACTCATTGCATCCGTCAACACGGGCCGCCTCTACGATTGAGTAGGGCAGCGTGGATTCCATCGCCTGATAGATGTAGAAGAAGACGATGGGAGCCGCAATGGACGGGATGTAGAGCGCGGCGAGCGTGTCTATCATGCCGAGTTTCGTGATAAGCTTTATGAAACCAAGCGTGGAGACCTGCGCCGGGACCATCATGACCGCAAGGATGAAGCGGAAGCTGAACTTGCGCCCCTTGAAGCGGTACATGTAGATGCCGTATGCCGTCATCGAGGAGAAGTAGGTCGTCAGAACCGCACACATGAAAGAGACAAAGACGCTGTTGACAAGAGCCTGAAGAATAGGGTTGTTGTCGTTGCTCATCATGTTGACGAAGTTCTTCACAAAGAAAACCCCAGGAAGAGCGGAGAAGCCCTTCTGGATGTCCGCATGGCCGCGAGTTGAGTTTATGATAAGAATAAAGAAGGGGAACAGTGACAGGAACGCCAGTATTATCAAGACGGCGTATGCCACGAACCTCCGGATTGCCAATGATGTGCTCTGGCTTTTCATCTAGCGCCTCCCGTTTGAGTTTGAGTACTGCTTCATCGTGGAAGAGTAGACTATCGCACTGAGGATAGCAGTGACGATGAAGGTAAGGAAAGAAATCGCACCTGACACACCGTAATTCTTGCTGAACAGGTGGTTGTTCAGATACATGATGATGGTCATCGTGGTGCGGTTGGGCTGTCCGGTTCCGTTGGTAAGAATCTGAGGAACGTCGAACATCTGGATTCCTCCAATCATAGAGGTAATCAGCACGTAAACGAAGATAGGCAGGAGGAGGGGCATCGTAATCTTGAAGAAAATGCCGAGCGGGGAAGCACCGTCTATACGGGCCGCCTCAAAGAGGCTCTCGTCAATTCCCATGATTCCTGCCATAAGCAGAATCGTCGTGTTTCCGTACCACATCAGGAAGTTCATCGCCGCCACGAGGGTGCGCGTCCATCCTGTCGATACCAGGAAGCGGATAGGCTCCTGAGTCCAGCCGAGCGACATGAAAATGGAGTTCATGGGGCCGTTATCGGAGAAGAGCGTGAAGAAGAGCATGGCGAACGCAGAGGCCATGATCAGGTTCGGCATATAGATTATCGTCTTGAAGAACTGCTGGAACTTCAGGCGCAGGCCGGTGTCCGTAAACCAGACGGAAAGGAGAAGAGAAACCAAAATCTGGGGGATAAAACCAAGCACCCACATTATGATTGTATTTCCCGCGTACTTGAGGATGTTGTTCTCCTCACTGATGTCAAGCACTTCCTTGAAGTTCTCGAGGCCAATCCAGTCCGGCCCGACAGTCATAAGGCCGACGCGGTAGTTCTCGAAGAAGCTGTTACCCAGCGTGGTGAGCAGCGGAATCAGCGAGAAGATAGTGTATACGATAAAGAACGGGGCTATAAAGAAATAACCCCATCGATCGTATTGCACTGTGTGCTTTTTCTTTTCTTTTGCCATACGAATCCCCTAATAAATTTTAAACAATTTGGGCAAACTACAACGTTGTAGCTGGCCCTTATTCCAGAATAACACAGATTGACAGGAAGTCAAGCACTTTTTTACGAAAAGCTCCCTGCCCTTGACAGCCCTCCCCCTCCCCCGCTAGAATTCAGGGCATGATAGGCATAGTCGATTACAACGCCGGAAACATACGGAGCGTGGAGCATGCGCTTGAATACCTGAAGGTGCCGTTCGTCCTGTCCAAGGCCCCCAAGGACCTGGAGTCAGCTGACAAGATAATCTTCCCCGGAGATGGAGATGCGGCTTATGCCATGTCGGAGCTGAAGAAGACAGGTTTCGACAGCTTCCTTACGGACAAGATGGCGGCAGGAGTCCCCATTCTGGGCATCTGCATAGGGGCACAGATCGTGTTCGACTGGAGCGAGGAAGGAGACACACCCTGCCTGTCGCTGATTCCCGGCAAAATCCGCCGCTTCTCCAGTATATGGAAGGAACGTCATCCCGATGCCGATGAGCAGGAGCGGACGGCCATGCTGGAGAACGGCCTTAAGATTCCCCACATGGGCTGGAACGACGTAAGCTTCTGCAACGGGGGAACTCATCTCTGTGAAGGAGTAGAAGATCATTCGGATTTCTACTTCGTCCACTCCTACGTCATACAGCCGGAAAATCCTGAACTCATCAAAGGCTACAGCGACTACGGCTGCATGGTTCCCGCCATTGTCGAAAAGGACAACATAACGGTTTTCCAGTTCCACCCGGAAAAATCAGGAGCAAAGGGACTGAAGATTCTGCAGAACTTCTGCTCGGGAGATGCGGCATGCTGAAAAAACGAATCATCATCTGCCTGGACGTCAAGGACGGGCGAACGACCAAGGGCATCAAATTCAAGGACAACAAGGACATCGGTGACCCCGTCGAGATGGCGGCAGAATACTACCGGCAGGGCGTTGACGAGCTGGTCTTCTACGACATCATGGCGAGCGCACGGGGCAAGAAGCCGATTCTGGACCTCATTGCATCGGTCGCAGGCCAGGTCTTCATCCCCTTCTGCGTCGGCGGCGGCATTGCGACGCTCGACGACATCCGCGCCATCATCATGGCAGGGGCGGAAAAGGTTTCGCTCAACTCACAGGCAGTCAAAAACCCTGACCTGATACGGCAGGGGGCGCGGGTCTTCGGCAACCAGTGCATCGTGCTCGGCATGGATGCGGCAAGGGACGAGTCCATGCCCTCCGGCTACCGGGTCTACCTGAACGGCGGCAGGGTTGCGACGGACCGGGACGCCCGCGAATGGGCACAGGAAGCAGTCTCGCTCGGTGCAGGAGAAATTGTACTCAACTCGATTGATGCGGACGGTACGAGGAATGGCTACGAGATGAATTTGACGCGGATGATTAGCGAAGCGGTGGAAGTACCGGTCATCGCTTCGGGCGGCGGTGGTACACCTGACCATCTTGCCGACGTGCTCAGCGAGGGCAAGGCGGACGCGGCCCTCATCGCCTCCATGGTGCACTCAGGCGAATACACGGTCG
>CADBRC010000389.1 GCA_902796985.1 uncultured Spirochaetaceae bacterium | reverse complement strand
CCGCAGACTTCCGGGACAGCATCCGGTCTTTGAGCGAGAGTGTCAGCTTCTTGACGGTGAGGCTCTCGTTCAGGTAGCCCTCCAGCAGGTCGGCGGTCCGTGTCTGGGCGGAGAGCAAGCCCCCTGCTGCGATGAGGAAAACAGATGCTAAGACCCGCCTGACGGTTCCGAGGCGGATGGCTCGGCCGGACATACGGTCATTGTAACGCAAAAGGTGCGTTTCGGGTAATAAATTTTGTTATGGAGCTTTGTCAATGCCAGTGGCGGCGGACTCAGGCGCATTCTGCTTTCTTTTCCAGCGCAGGCTGTCCCTGTTCCTGCTGAATCTCCGCCTACGCCCAGTCGCAGGCGGACTCCAGGATCCGTGCGAATGCCTCAAGACCTTCCCGGTCGGCTTCGGTAAAGCGTCCGACCGTCGGGCTGTCGATGTCGAGGACTCCGCTTATGCGGCCGTCTGAGCCGTGCAGGGGGATGACGATTTCGGAAGCGGACGCGCTGTCACAGGCGATGTGTCCTGCAAACTCGTGCACGTCCTTCACCAGCTGCGTCCGCCCCTCTTTGACGGCGGTTCCGCAGACACCCCTTCCCACCGGTATGCGGATGCAGGCGGGCTTCCCCTGAAAGGGGCCGAGCAGGAGGTAGCCTTCGTCTTCCAGTGTGTAGAACCCCGCCCAGTTTATCCGGTCAAGCCCCTGCCAGAGCAGGGCTGCCGCGTTTGCCATATTGGGGACGGGGTGCCGCTCACCCTCCGTAATTCCCCTGAGATTCTGGCACAGCTCCTCGTATGTTTTGTCCATCTTGGCTTCCTCTTTACGTTTCTACGTTTTCCCAGCCACCGGGCGTCCGGATAGCGGCCGCTCCATCATAGCACGGACGGGGCGGAAAGTCGAGGCTCCCCCCGTCCCCACCCTCGCTCCGCTGCCTGCACGCTTCCCTATCTTTACGCTCCGCTGCCGCACTGGCATTTTTACGCGTTTTGGCATATAATGGAAGAATGAAAGCTTCCGCCAAAACGGCTAAAACCGTCAACCCTTCCAGCCTCATCATCAGGCTGCCGCTTTACATAGTTTTGTTCTGCTCCGTTCTGTACATCGTGAACGGACTTATCGGATACCGGGTGTTTAAGGCCATCTTCGAGGACGAGTACACCAATATAACCCGGCAGTTCGCCTATACGGCCCTGTCATACATAGACGGGGATGCGATAGAGGGCTACGCGTCCGGGGGCAGTACCGACGAGGACTGGGAGGAGGCCGACAGGAAGCTCAACGTCCTGACCAGGACCGCCGCGCTCGCCTACATCTACGTCATCGTGCCGGACGAGAAGTTCGAGTCGCGCATGTACATCTATGACACCGTGCATCCCGAAGTGATCAACGGCAAGGCCTATCCCCTGGGGCAGATAAGCTCCCTCAAGAACTACGATGCGGAATACATCAGCCGTCTGAAGGGCGTCATGCAGGATGGCAGGGATGATACCCGCTTTGTCTACAACAAAACCGGCGGTCACGTCACTACTTCCGTTCCGGTCAAGGATTCCTCCGGCAGGGGGGTGGCCATCCTGAGCATCGTCAAGCCGATGAGCGAGGTGGACGCTCTCAAAGCCCAGTACCTCAGGACGACTTCGATTTTCTCTGCCATACTGACAGTGCTTTTCATTGCCGCCTACATCATCCTGCTCCACAAGATGCTCACCAAGCCCCTCTACCTCGTCACCAGGGAGACGGCGAACTTCGCCAGCCACAAGGGTGAGCTTTCCGGCGCACTCAAAAGGGTGAAAGGCAGGAGCGAGATAGCAATACTGGCCCGCGCAGTCGAACAGATGAGCGTGGACATGAACCGCTACATAAGCGACCTGACTCAGACAACGGCGGAGAAGGAGAGGCTGAGCGCGGAGCTGGACGTTGCCACTCAGATTCAGGCCAATATGCTGCCCCGCATCTTTCCGCCGTATGCCGACCATCCGGAGATAGAGCTGTTCGCATCGATGGAGCCTGCCAAGGAGGTCGGAGGGGACTTCTACGACTTTTTTATGACGGACTCAGACCACTTCGCGGTCGTCGTCGGGGACGTGAGCGGCAAGGGAGTTCCGGCTGCCCTGTTTATGGTCGTCGCCAAGACCCTGCTGAAGAACGTCGGCCTGCAGGAGAAGAGCCCTGCCCGCATATTCGAGAAGGTGAATGACCAGCTGTGCGAGGGCAACGATGCGGGCCTGTTCGTCACCTGCTGGATGGGAATCCTGACGATAAGCACGGGCGAGCTGGTGTTTGCCAACGCGGGGCACACCGCCCCGGTCATCTTTCACGGGGGTAAGGTGGAGTACCTGACGGTCAAACCGAACCTGATGCTCGCCGGAATGCCGGGCATGCGCTATGCCGACCACTGCACGAGGCTTATGCCCGGCGACAGGATCTTCGTCTACACCGACGGCGTCACCGAGGCGACCAACGCCCGGAACGAGCTGTACGGCGAGGACAGGCTCATCCTCTGCATGGCGGACAAGAGGTCTCTTTCGGCCAAGGGGCTGCTTGAGGCGGTGCAGGATGACGTGAACCGCTTTGTCGGTGACGCGCCGCAATTCGACGACATAACGATGCTGGAGCTGTCGCTCAAGGATGTGGCGGGGAACGGCGCGGGCGAGTCCGGCAAGCTGGAGAAAAGGGTCTTTGATGCGACCGACGAGAACATGGGGCCGGTGAACGACTTCGTGCATTCCATGCTGCCGGGGGACTGTTCCGTTGACGTGCTGAACAAGCTGGATGTGGCCGTGGAGGAGGTCTACATCAACATTGCCCACTACGCATACACGCCCGGGACCGGTACCGTCGAGATAAGCTGTCTGCTGGAGCGGGACGCTGGCGTGCCCAGAATTACGATATGCCTCAAGGACAGCGGTAAGCCGTTCAACCCGCTTGCGAGGGAGGATCCCGACATCACGCTTGCCGCCGAAGACCGCGACATAGGAGGACTTGGGATATTCCTGACCAAGAAGTTCATGGACAGCGTGACCTATGAGTATACGGACGGGCATAACATCCTGACGATGAGCAAGAAGCTGGCATAGGCGCGGGAGGCTATAATATGGAAAGGTTCGATCTTTACACGGCGGACAGGCAGAGGACGGGCAGGACGATGGAGCGGGGCGAGCGTACGCCGGACGGATTCTACAGGCTGGTCATACACGTCTGCATATTCGACAGCGAAGGGCGGATGCTCATCCAGCAGCGGCAGCCCTTCAAGGCAACCTGGTCGAACCTCTGGGATGTCAGCGTAGGCGGCTGCGCCATAGCGGGCGACACGAGCCGGACCGCCGCCGAGCGCGAGGTGCGGGAGGAGCTGGGGCTTGCCATAGATCTCGCGGATGTCCGCCCGGCCATGACCCTCTGCTGGGACCATGGGTTCGACGATTACTATGTCCTGACCAGGGATGTGGATTTGGGCACGCTGACCCTGCAGCCGGAGGAAGTGCAGGCCGTGCGCTGGGCGGAAAAGGACGAGGTGCTCAGGATGATAGACGAAAGCCTTTTCATCCCCTACGAGAAGGGCCTGATCGAGCTGCTCTTTTCCCGCCGGAAGAACCGCAACGCCCAGACCCGTCCAGACTGGACCCGGAGCTAAGGGCCTCCCGTACAGATTTTTTTCAAAAATTCTGCGAATTTTGCCCCAACGCACTAAAATTCCGTGCGTTGTACTCTAGTTTTG
>CADBRC010000388.1 GCA_902796985.1 uncultured Spirochaetaceae bacterium | reverse complement strand
GTAATATGGAAGATTATAGAAAGCATCCCGGAGGATATATGAAAAAGCTTCTCTGCATATTGGCATCCGCCTTTGTCTGCGGAACTTTGGCCTGGTCGCTCGGAGTAGACGAACCTGAGATACAGAGCGCGGGCAAGGATTCCGTGCAGTTCGAGAACTACGGCGGCCCCCATGCGGTCATCGAGACGGCTGCAGCGATCACGAACATCGGAACGCAGCTGGGACTGGTGGTGGCCCAGGACCTGACATCCCCGACAACCGCAGGGGCCGGGGGCAAGTACACGGTCATCCATGCCGTTGACCCGGAGACGGAGGGAGGACTTGACGCAGACATCATGCTCCTGAACCCCAACGCCGGGGTTGACCACATCAAGAACCTCCGCCGCATCATCACCGGCTATCTGGAAGCGGCCTACGGCTACGAGCGCGAGGACGCCAGCACCATCGCGACCTTCGTCACGGTCTACAATGCCGTCTACCGGGGGAAGATGGACTACTTTGCGGAAAAATACAAGGGCACCGTCCTGGACGAGCTTGACGAGGAGAAGGTCGGACTCAGCACGGTCTGGTCAGAATGGCCGGGCAACACACAGATCGTCATTCCGCTGAACGACCCCGAGAGCGGCGTCTCTTCCGTAGACACGACGACCATCAGCGACGATCAGGTCATCGAGGCCCTGAGGCAGGACGAGGACAAGGGCATAGAGACCCGGCAGGCCATGACCGAGATAAAGGAGAAAGAGGCGACCACGGCGACCCAGAGGGCGCAGGACGCACAGAAGGAAGCTGCAGTCCAGAAGGTGGAGGCAGCAAAGGCCGAGACCCCGGAAGAAAGGGAAGCCGCAATCCAGAAGGCAGAGGAGGCGGCAGCCACCGCAACCAAAGAACAGCAGCTCGCCGACAGGAAGAACCTTGAAGTAAAGGAAGACAGGCAGGAGATTGCCGCCGACATCGCGGAAGTGACCCCGGAGGTGGACACGAGCAACTACGTCACCGGACTCTTCGGGGCGGACGACTCGAGCGGCCTCTACACGCTGATGACCGTAGACGGTGCGACCGGCGAGGTCGTCAAGTCTTCCCCCGTGACGGAAATCCACGGAAAGAACACCTATATGGTAGAAAAAGTGACCGTCAAGCAGGAGGACGGCACGATTGGAATCTTCGCATCCCTGTTCATCGCGGTATGCGGTACGAACGACGGGCATTCTGCCGTCAGGCTCTGCCTCATAGACCCGGCAAGCCTGGAAATCGTCGCATGGAGTGAGGAGACCCTCTCGGAGTCCAGCGAACTGCTCAGGGACGGAGACAGCTTCTATGTCGTCGTGGAAGAGGACGGGGAAGCCTACATCGCGGCCTACAACAAGGAGCTGACCCAGACTGCCCGCAGCGAGCGGACTGTCAAGGCAACCACGCCGCTCAACCTGATCAACCGGGGCCTGCTCGTCACGTCAGGAGACGGGGATCCCCTCCTCCTGAGCACCGGCACGCTTGAGCAGATCTGGTAGAACTGCTAGAAAAACACAGTAAAAACAGTAAGGCCCGGGGTTAGCCCGGGCCTTTTTCTTTTTTGCGTTTTGCTACCTGTTCTGGCGGTCAACCTTAGTCTGGCAGGTAATGCAGAGGGCTGCGTAAGGAATGGCTTCCAGCCTGCCCACGGCTATTTCCTGACCGCAGGCCCTGCAGATGCCGTACTTACCGTTCTTTATCCGCTCAAGCGCGTTGTCTATCAGCATCAGCCGCCTGCTGGAAGCCTCGCTCAGAGAGTTCAGCAGGGTTCCGTCTATTCTGTCGGCGGCCCTGTCAGCCTCATCACCGGTCTCTACGGTGCCGACCAGATTCTGCATCTGCTCGTTCTGTTCCGAGAGGCTTGCAAGAATCTCCTCCCTTTCTTTTATAAGTGCTTCCCTGGATTTTTCAATAAATTCTTTATCCATCGATTTCCCCTTGTTGACAATCGTCCCAAATTTCTACATACTAGTATAGCAAAAAAATCCAAAAAAGCAATAGTTGCTGTTAAACAAATTCTGGAGGATTTCGTGGCCAACAAGGATGAAGCTATTGAGGTCGTGGGCATTGTGAAGGAGGCGCTTCCGAACACTATGTTCCGCGTCGAGCTGGAGAACAAGCACATTATTCTGGCGCACCTCTCAGGCAAGATGAGGAAGCACTACATCAGGATAGTTCCCGGCGACAAGGTGAAGATAGAGCTTTCCCCCTATGACCTGAACCGCGGACGCATCATATTCCGCGAGCGCTAGCACAAGACCGGCAGCCAGAAAAATCAGCTGCTTTCTTTTCCCGCGAATATGTACTTGAGGGAACTGAGGGCATCAGCAGCCCCGCGTATTCCCGCGACAAGGCAGATTATGTTCACGGGGAAGAACCAATAGAGAAAACGTAATGCCCCGAAGCCGATGAACGCTTTCAGCGCACCGTTAAAGAATTTATGAACGCCATCCGGCCGGGTGGCAGGCTCGCTGTCCGCCCTGCGCGTAGTCCATGTATAGCTGGATCCTGCATGCCAGTTTCCGCCAAAGAAATCACTGAAAGGATCACCTGAATAGCCGTAGTCCTCTCCCGAAGCACGCCTGTAGCCGCCGTAAGCGGAGGATGACCCGTATGACGGGCCGGAGCCTGCCGAAGCGGAGGAATCCCCGTACATGTCGTACTGCCGCCTCTTGACTTCGTCGCTCAGGACGGAATAGGCAGCGCTGACGCTCTTAAACTTCTCCTCTGCGGCTTTATCCCCGGGGTTTCTGTCCGGGTGATACTTGAGCGCAAGGTTTCTGTAGGCTTTCTTTATCTCGTCGGCGGTCGCAGTCTTGGGAACCCCGAGCGTGGCGTACAAATCATCCATCTGCAAATATCCCTGTCTCTAACTTATCCAAAAAACAGATAAAAAACAAGTGAATAATCCGTTATCGGACTATGACCCAGGTAGCCCCGTTGCCGCCGTGGTTGCGGTCGGGATGCCCCGAAAGCCCCAGGCGCTTGTCCTGCTCTATGAAGGTCTTGACCATCGGCCCGAGCACGGGGTCGCTTCCGTGGGAATGCTCGCCCTTGCCGTGTATGATGAGCAGCTTCTTGTAGCCCCTCCGCACGCTCGCCGAGACAAACGCCTCCAGCGCGGCCCAGGCTTCGTCCCGGGTCATCTGGTGCAGGTCTATCCTGTCTTCCGGCCGCATTTGCCGGAGGTAGCTTATGCTGTGGAATTTCTCGTTCTCTTCGGCCTCGTCCTGTATCTTGTCCTTGTCAACCGTCCCGTAACGGTTCAGCCAGATTTCCATCGGGTTGGCCCGCCTCTTGTTGTCGGCCTCCATCTGCTGCTCGTAGGAATAGCCCTGTCTGGCAGCCTCCTTTTCCTCTGCTGTCGGCGCATTGGCCCGCTTGTGGGACTTCTGGGAGGGATTCTTCCTGACTGCGGCATTCTTCTGCATGTCCGCATAGCGCATCATCAAGGCATCCATGTCCATATAAAACACCCCCATCCGGTCGTTTTTATATAAACAACGCTAGTGCACCAAAATTACAGAATCGGAGGGAATCCAGCCGTTGGTATCGTTGAAGGAGACATAGTACCAGTCCCCGGCCTGCTTGAGCACGGCGACTACGCTGGCAGGAGGCAGGTCGCCCCCCTGCGACAGGCCGCTCTCCGGGATGGGATAGAGCGTCCCTCCCTTGGAGACGGCGAGCTGGCGCGAAAGGCCGGAACCGTACACCAGGGCGGACACCGCCATAAGCACGGCGATGACGAAGATGAACGCCGCCCGCGCGAAGAACTTGAGCAGGATCAGGATGAACACAGAGACGACGGAGGCAAACGTAAAAAACACCAGCAGCATCAGCACGGGGCGGCGGCGCAGGGGGGGAAGCCCGTTCTTGCCGAGCTTCTGTTCCAGAGCCATCCGCTCCTCCATCGCCGCGTCAAAGAAAGGAAAGGACGACAGCTCCTCCCCGTAAAGGACGGCAAGCAGCTCCGCGTCCGCAAGGCTTCCTTCCGGTTTGGCCGCCGCCCGGTCCTCCCGGATCTCCGCAAAGGCGTCCCCGAATGCCGGAGGCAGGCCGGGCTTAGCCCCGGTCTCAGTCCGGGGAGAAGCCCCCTTCTCGCCTGCCTCAGCCCCGGCTCCCCCCTTCTCGCCGACATGGACTTTTATGGACGGGAACGGCAGGCTGACAAGGTTTCCGCTGTAGGACAGGACGACCAGACTGACGGGCGGCAGCTCGAATTCCCCTGCGGCAAGCGGCTGCCAGTCATAGCGGGCAGCAGGCCGGAAATCCGGAGAGAAGTCGGCGGCCTGCGCCGGTGTGTCGCCAAAGTCCAAAAGCCGCTCCTTCTCTATGAAGACGGAATTCTCAGGTATCTCATAGCTTATGGACCTGACGGACGAGGCGTACTTGACCCGCACCGTGTATGCAATGTGGGAGCCGACTGTGGCGTTTATGACCTCACCCTGCTTCCATCCCCCTGCGACGGAGACATCAAGCTCCGGCTTCAGAATCTGCATGTTTGCCCAGACGCGGACGGTCGGGAAGGGAATCTTGAAGAAGCCCTCCTTGGTCTCAAGGTCGGCGGCAAAGAGCTTCACAGTTCCGGGCGTGGAAAAGCGGACGGTTATCTCGACATGGGTTCCGTAGCCCTGCCCTGCCGTAGACGGGGGGATGTAGGTGACTTTCTTAATCGAAACCAGCTCTACGTTGTTCGGGATTGAGTTGAGGTAGACGGACACTTCCTCGGGCGGCAGGTAGGCTATGTCCACGGAGAACACCGTGTTGCTCGAGGAGAAGATGTAGCCCTCCTGACACTTGAACGAAAGGGATCTGAGGTAGGCTGCATGGGATGCCGGAAAGGCCCCCGCCCCTGCGAAAAGCAGGAGCAGCAGGGTCAGTAGTCCTCTGCGTCGTCCGACGGCTCTTCTTTCCGCATGTTCTTCCATTGCCCTTCCTCCTGCTCCCGGATTATCGAATATATCGCGCTCTCAAGGTACCCCTCGTGCGCCGACTCATGGACTTTCTGCATCCCGCCGCCGCCTGACAGCCCTTCCCCGCCGACGAGGGAAAGCTCCAGATTCACCTTCGCGTCCACGCTGCTCCCGTCAATCATGAGGGCCTGGCGGAAAAAGGCCGCCGCCGAAGCATAGTCTCCGTTCCGGTGGGCAAGGATGCCCAGGTTGTACAGGAGGGCAAACTTTACGTCGTCAGGAACATCCCCGGAAAGTTCCTGAAAGCGGGTGCGGGCGGCTTCGTTCTCGCCCTGCACCAGATATGTCGAAGCAAGGTCAAATACGGCGTAGCTCTCCGTAAGGGTGTCTCCCCTCCCCTTCGCGCTCTCTATGACGCCGAGGAAGTCCGCGGTCGCATCCGGGTACTCCTTCCGGTTCCACTCAAGGCTTCCGCCAAGGATCCTCATGCGGTCAGAGAATGAGGCCGAACAGCCTGTCAGGGAGAGGCAGGCGGAAATGCCCAGCAGGGCAAAGAGGCTCTTTCTCCGGGCCGCGAGGCTCAGCTCGCCGAATATGTAGGAACATACCAGAAGGACAATTCCCAGCCTGATGAAGAAGTTGTAGCGCTCCACGGCCTGCACTTCGTAGGAAAGCCGCTCCTCAGTCCCGTTCCCCGCAGCCTTCAGAGACTCAAGCAGCCTGTATGCGGAGGATTTTTCGGAGGCGCGGATAAAGCTCACGTAGCCCCTGAGCGGCGGCGACAGGGCAAGGCTTCCGAGGCTCTCAGAACGGAGGCTGGAGTGCACCGTCAGATCAGGGCCTCTTCCCCCGCCGGCAAGGACATCCGCCCCGTCGTCCGAGCCGAAGCCGATTATGGAGACGCTTATGCCGGAAGCTGCGGCCTTGGCAAGCGCGGCAGAAAGGGCCGTGTCGGTCTCCTCTCCGTCCGTGAACAGCCAGATGTAGGGGGCTTCGGAGCTCTGGGAGGGGAATGACGATATGGCGGCTTCAATCCCCTTGCCGGGGCTTGACCCTCTGGCAGTCATCATAGAAGGGTGCAGGGCCTGTATCAGCGAGCGGGCGGAAGAAAAATCATCGGTCAAGGGAACGGCAAGGATCCCGTCCCCCTTGGCGAGGACGACTGAGACGGAGAAGCCTTCCATCCTGTCCAGCAGGGCCGAGGCATAGCCGGAGGCGGCCTCAAGCCGGGTCATTCCCCCTTCGTCCATCGCCATCATGCTGTAGGAGATGTCAAACACAAGGGAAACCGCCGCCCCCCGCTTCTGAACCGGCACGGACCGGCTGCCCCAGGAAAGGCCCGAGTAGGCAAGGATAAAGCAGGAGAAGGACAGGAAGAGGAACACCCTCTTCAGAAAGAACTTGATTCCCGACTTCTTGTCTTCCGGCTCGAACACCGCAGCGAGCGAGCGGTAGCGGAACAAAGCGACAATCATGAAGAGGAACATCGGGACGATGACCAGCAGGGCAAGGGGCCGCCGTATGGAGAAAGTTGAAAGCTGCTCCCACATCACAGGGCCTCCTTGAGGAAGAGGCGTTTTATCACGCGGGCGGCCAGAACCAGCAGGCCCGCGACAAGCAGGCAGGTCTCGTAATAGTCCGTGTCATAGCTCCGGATCCGGTAACTCTGCACAAGGGATGCGGACTTGTTTATGGAACCGAACGCGAGCTTGAGTGCGTCCATGTTTTCTACGCTGAAGAAGCTGCCGCCCCCTGCCGCCGCAAGCTTGGACAAGGTCTGGCTGTCATAGCCCGACTGAAAATAGCCGGAGTAGAATTTGCCGGTCTTGGGATCAGTGTACTCAAGGGCAACCGTCCCCTTGGTCCCCAGTCCGAGGACGTAGAGGGAGATTCCCTTCTCCTCGGCAAGCCGGGAGGCGGTATAGGGGTTGACGCTCCCCGCGTTGTTCTCTCCGTCAGTTATGAGGACAATCGCCTTTTTGGGGGCGGTCGAATTCTCAAGATGATATACTGCGGTAGAAAGTCCCGTACCTATTGCGGTACCGTCCCCCAGTTCCCCCACGGCAAGGCTTTCCAGCCTCCGCATGAAAAAGTCCCTGTCCATCGTCGGGGGTACGAGCAGGACGGCTTCTTTTGCCATGGAGACCAGACCGAGCGTGCAGCCCCCGTTGTCCGTGGCAAGGGTGACGATGGACCGTTTGGCAGCCTCCAGTCTGGAAAGGCCCGCTATGTCCTTGGCAGCCATGGAGGGGCTTGAGTCCACGACGAATATCACGTCTGCCCCGCGGGAAATGTACACCTTCTCCTGATGCCGCTCGACAGGGTTGGCATAGGCGGTGACAAGGGCGATGAAGGCCAGCAGTTCCAGAAACTTGTAGAAACGGAACTGTATCATGAAGCCCGTTTCCTTCCAGCCGAAATACTCTCCCTGCCAGTCACCGAGGACGGCGAGGAACGAAATTTTCTTGAGCACCCGCACGTGGCGGAGGAAAAACAGCATGGGCGGCAGGAGCAGGAGGAAAAAGGCCGCCGGGTTCTTAAACTCTACCATAATTCTTGAATTCCTCCCTCTCCTTCTCAAGCTCCCCTATGTCCATCAGGCTCAGTTCGATGAGCCGCTCCCGCTCCCCGGACGTAAAGGCTGCCTCATGATCTTCGGCCGGCAGCTTCCGGCTGTCCGGGGAATCCTTGGCATAGCGGATGTAGTCGGTCCTGATGAACACGGACTGCAGGGAAAGCACGGCGTTCTCCTGCTCTATGCCGAGCATGTCGCCCGTCGCCTGCGAGACGGCCCGGTAGATGTCCCTGGACGTGACGGAGAAAAAGCTTATGCCGAAGCGGT
The DNA here is from genome assembly GCA_902796985.1 of uncultured Spirochaetaceae bacterium. Classification (GTDB taxonomy): domain Bacteria; phylum Spirochaetota; class Spirochaetia; order Treponematales; family Treponemataceae; genus Treponema_D. Next base: position 11,020 of record CADBRC010000388.1, on the reverse strand, counting down.
AGTTCAGGTAGCTCCGAACGACCTGCTGCCAGTCCCGGGCAAAGTCCGGGTCATCCTTTTGAGCTTTCAGGAGCTTCTTCAGCCTCAGCCTGGTCATGAATGCGTTGCGCCGGTAGCCAATCCGCTCCCTGAGAAGGACCGCATGCCTGACGGTGGCGGAGAAGTTCACGGCAAGCATTGCGAAGATGCCGAGGAGCAGCACGAGCAGGATTATGAGGATCCAGACAATGTAGTTGGTTCCGGGCAGAAGCAGGGGCGGCGCGGGAGGACGGAGCGTCGTGACACCGAGTTTTTCCGACAGGGAAAGCACCTCTATGGGATCGAGCCGTATTACGGTGCCGCAGTCGGCCTTGCAGAGCTTTCCCATGTCAAGCGGAATGAAGTCCAGCCGTCCCGTCTTCCAGGGGACGAAGTTCAGGACGAGCGTGTATGTCATGCCGACCTGCCTCATGCTGAGCTGGGTGACGCTGCAATACGAGTCCATCGGCTTGAAGTAGCCGCCCGATATGTCAAAGTACAGGATTCCCCCCTCAAGTTTGGAAGCCCCTCCGCCCGCGCGGGCAAGGGCGTAGAAATCCGTCTGGCTCTGGAAGCTGTAGCTGAGCTGTGCCGTATCCCCGACGTAGATTTCTTTGGGGACGAGGGTCTGCCGGTACGCAGGCCGTTCGGATTCCTGCGCAGAAAGATGGATGAGGGAAAGCGACAGGACAAGGACAAGGGCGGCATGAATTCTCATACACCCTTCCTCGCCGTAAAGAAAGCCTGCAGCTGCGAGAAGGAGTCCTTCTCCATGCTCAGGACGAGGGGGACCCCGCCACGGGAGAAGCACTCCCGCTTCCACAGGTCTATGCCCCGCTGACCGGAGGCAAGCCATGCGCTCTTGAACGACCGCGACGAAGTAGGAAGAAAGGCCTTGCGCCCGCTCTCCATGTCGGAGAAAAGAAGGGTTCCGGCAGAAGGCAGGTTCCTGTCCAGCTCATCGCAGATGCGGACAGCGACGACATCGTTTTTCTGGCAGAGCTGGCCGAAATGGCTGAAGTACCCCTGCATCCTGAAATCAGAGAATATCATCACGAGCGTCCGCTTTCTGAGCAGCTTCAGGGCACCGCTGAGGGCGTTGTCCATGTAGGAGCCTTTCTCTGCGGCCCGGTACGGAACAGATTCCCCGCCCGACAGGGAGTCGAACTTGGACAGGAGGAGCATGGCATGATCCTTGCCGTGCTCGGGAGCAGAGGAAAAATGTATCTGGGAGTCAAAAACCACTGCCCCGACGGGGGAAGCATTGCGCAGGGAGGCAAGGGTCAGGAGCTTGGCGCATTCCAGCGCCTTGCTCAGTCTGGACGTTCCGGATTTGGAGAAGCGCATGGAAAGGGAGGTGTCCACAACGATGAAGACGTCCAGCTCCCGCTCCTCCTCAAAGACCTTGACGAAGGGCTTGCCCATCCTCGCCGTGACGTTCCAGTCTATCGCCCGCACGTCATCCCCCCGCAGGTACTCGCGGACTCCGTTGAAGTCCAGACCCTGCCCCCGGTAGAGGGAACGGAAGGCCCCGCTCCTCATCCCGTCGGCAAGGGAGAGGGCGTTCAGGTGCAGGAGGCCGGCTTTCTTGGAAAGGGAACGCTTGTCGTCCATGGTACCGTCACCAGGCTCCGCCTTACGGCAGAGGCATCAGGGAGACTATCTTCTCTATGAGGTCATCGGGCGTGACTCCGTCGGAGGCTGCCTCGTAGTTCAGCACCAGGCGGTGGCGGAGGACTCCCTTGCAGACGGACTGCACGTCCTCCGGCAAAACGAATCCCCTTCCGTTGAAGAGGGCCGTAGCCTTGGCGCAGCGGAGCAGGGCTATCCCGGCCCTCGGGGAAGCCCCGAACGCGATGTAACGCTCTATGTCGTTCCTTGCCCGGTCACGGTGTTTTTCCTTGGTCGGCCGGGTGGCAAGGACAATCGAGACGATGTAATTATAGATTTTGTCGTCGCAGCTGATTTTCTCGATGGCTTCGCGGCATTTTGCGATGGCCTCGGCAGGAAAGACCCTCCTGACGGGAACATCGATGGCATGTCCGTTGGAGCGGACAATCCTGGCCTCCTCCTCCGCGCTCGGATATCCGACGACGATTTTCATCAGGAAGCGGTCCAGCTCTGCCTCGGGCAGGTTGTATGTTCCTTCCTGCTCTATCGGGTTCTCCGTCGCAAGGACAAAGAAGGGCTGTGCCAGCCGGTAGGAGTTGTCCCCTATCGTAACCTGCCGCTCGGCCATCGCCTCCAGCAGGGCGGACTGGACTTTGGCAGGGGCGCGGTTAATCTCGTCGGCAAGGACGACATTGGCAAACACCGGCCCCTTGTGCACGAGGAAGCGCCCGTTGGACTGCTCGTAAATCAGCGTGCCCGTCACGTCTGCGGGAAGCAGGTCCGGCGTAAACTGAATCCGCTTGAACTCCAGCCCGGACATCTCCGCGAAGGTCCTGACGGCAAGCGTCTTGGCAAGACCCGGAACCCCCTCAAGAAGGATGTGGCCGCCCGAAACAACGGCGGTCAGGATTCCGTCTATGACCTCGCGCTGTCCCACTATGCGGCGGGCAGCCTCTTCCCTGCATGCGGCGATATACTTCGCGCACTCGTCTATTATGTTCTGTGAAATTTCAGATTCCATAGTCAATCTATGGAAGTGTAACGATATTCGCCTGTTTTCTCAAGTGCCTCCGGCGTAATCGGCCTTCAAGCACGGTGGCGGCAAACGCGAGGGCAAACGCCGCGGCTGCGCAGAGACAGAGGGAAAGCCAGGGAGCAGCTTCGAACATTCCCCTGCTTATCATCGCTTGGAGCAGGGGATAGTGGAAGAGGTAAAGCGCGTAGGAGCAGTCAGGCATCTGCGAAAGGCCGTTCAGGAAGCGGAAGGAGAAAGCCGCATAGAAGCAGATTACCGAAAGCAGAAGGTACTTTCCGTAATCGGGGACAGAGGGCAGCAGCCCCAGGTTCGACAGGACGACGAGGGCGAAGCTGCAGGCAAAGCAGACGAAGGAAACAGGGGAAGAAAGAAGCCGCTCCAGCACATCGAAGTTGAAGAAACAGATCATCCCCAGTACGAACGCCCCGATGTAGCCCGGTGCCTCCATCGCCAGTACCGACAGGAAGGGCATGCCCAGCACGACGGAGAGCTTCCTGCAGAGGAAGCGGTAGACAAAGGAGGCGGCGTAAATGGCAGCAAGGAAAAGAACCTTCCCTCCCCTGCTCCGGATTTTCCCGGTCACAAAGCACAGCAGGGGCAGGCAGGCATAAAAGAAAAGCTCGGTCTTCACCGTCCAGAGGGGATCGTTGACGGAGGCATTGAAGGGGTTTCCCTCGAAGACGCCCGGAAGGGTCCGCTGCATGAAGTTGAGCGTCAGGATGTTCCAGAAAAGGTATTTCCAGAAAGAGGGATCGGTAAAATAGCGGACTGCGGGCAGGGTCGAAGCAAGGCTGAGAATGAGGGCAGCCCCGATAACTGCCACAAGGTAAAGGGGAAAAATCCTGACAATCCGCTTCAGGGCATACTCCCTGAGAGACGGGCTCCGCTCATAGCTTGCCGTCACAAGCAGGCCGCTTATGAAGAAAAAGAGGCAGACGGCATCCTGCGAGTCGAAGAACCCTTTCACACCGAGAAAGGCAGGGCTGACCGAGGAGTCCATGCAGTGCTTTGCCAGCACGATGAGGGCGAGGATAAGACGGATCAGCGTGAGGTTGTTCCTGCGGGGAATGGTGCCGGACATCAGCTCGCCCCGTCCATCTTGGCAAGGGCAGCTTCGAATTCCTGCAGGGTCCGCTCATAGGTGAACTGGCGGGAGAAGTCCCATGCCTTGCGCCGCATTTCCTGATAGTCCCCGCCGTCCGAGATGGTCTTTCCCATGAGCTCCGAAAGCTCCTCGGCGCTGTTGGACCGGCAGAGGTAGCCCGCCTGCCCCATGTCCACTGCGTCCCGGCAGCCGGGGGAATCGTAAACTATCGCCGGAGTTCCGGAGATGCTCGCCTCCGTGACGATGATGCCCCAGCCTTCCCGCATCGACGGGAAGAGCAGGGCCCGCGCCCGCCCGATTATGTCGAACTTGCTTTCTTCGTCCACGAAGCCCCTGACAAAAACGTCGCAGTCCTCATCCTTGCCGATGGAAAGGGAGAGGCCGGAGCAGAGGGGGCTGAGGATTTCTTTTATGTATTTGTCATCAGGCTTTCCCAAAAGCACAAGCCTCGCCTGAGGGGAGGACTTCTTCAGCAGGGCAAGGGCACGGATGCTGTCATCGATTCCCTTGTACCTGGCGTAGCGTCCCATAAAGACAAAGTAGGGAGGCTCGGCCTTGGCGGAAAGGCTTTCAAAAGGGGCGGCCTTACGGGCAATCCCGTTCGGAGCAATGAAGACCCGCTCACTGTCAAAGCCGACAGCCAGAAGGTCGTCCTTAGTGGACTGGGAGACGGTCACGGTGAAGTCCTTCCGGTGCAGGCGGAGCCAGGAACTCTCGCACATCCTGCCGATGAAGCTCAGGGGCCAGCCCGCCTGGACATGCCAGATTTCCCTCGTCAGCTGGTGTATCAGGAACAGCCGCCTGCGCTTTTCAACGTAGAAGGGCGTAAAGAACTGATGGGTATTGCACTGGTCCACGACGCAGGAGAAACGGCGCCGGTGCGAAAGGTAAAAGAATGCGGCATGGAAGAGAACACTGATGACGTTCCCCTGCCGCAGGTAGAGGACGCCGTCCAGAATTTCCCGCCGGGCGAGATTTCCGGCCTTCGGGGAAAAATGCACGACCCTATGACCTTTCAGGACAAGCCTTTTGATGAGTTCGTGGGTATAGACTTCAGCCCCTCCGCGCTTCGGATTCTTTATGTCCCTCCAGGACAGGAAAAGAAAGGTCATTCCTGCGATTGTATCACAAAGAAGGCTTTATGAAAAGAAGCTTTACAGGGGCTTTACGGCAGGTACTCGGGGCAGATGTTCTTGAGCGAGGCAAGGAGCCGGGTCTTTTTGGCCACATCCCCGTCCGTCAGCTGCTCCAGCCGCCTGCGGGCCTCCTTCCTGCCGGAATTGTCCTGATATGAGCAGGTGCAGGTCGTGCCGATGTATCCGAACTTTTTCCCGTGCTCCTTGATGGCACCCACATCCGCATAGTAGAGGGGCCGTATTATGGTGAGGGGATAGTTCCGGTAGCGCATGCCCGGTGCCATAGTGGAAAGCTCGCCCCTGTTCAGCATGTTCATCAGCAGGGTCTCAAGGACGTCGTCCAGATGATGGCCCAGGGCGAGCTTGTTGTATCCGTTTGCGATGGCGTAGTCCAGAAGTTCCGTCCTGCGCTGGGTGGAACACCACCAGCAGTTCATCCTGCGTCCTTCCTTAAGCCGCCCGAGTACCCGCACGTCAAGGGTCTCGGGGACTACCCCCCAGTCCTGAAACAGGGCGGAAAGCCCGCTGTCCAGAGGAGGGGTTATCTCGCTCTGGATATGCAGGGCGGTGAACTCAAAGTGCTCTCCCCGCCTTTTCTGCCTGTTGGCAAAGTAGTGGATGAGGGCGGTGGAATCCTTTCCGCCGGAAGCCCCGACGAGGATCCGGTCCCCCTCCTGAATCATCCCGTAATCATATACGGCTTTGTCTATAACCCTGAACAAAAACGGCTGCGGCATAATCGTACCCAAGAACTTTCCAACGGCATAAAAAAACAGGCCCCGCTTTCGGAGCCTGTCTTTCTGGAACTGCTACATCCTGACGGTCTCGACCATGTAGCGGATGGAAGTACCGTTTTCGTCCTCGACGGTCTTCTGTATCACGAACACGAGGGACTTGCCCGAAGGATCAGTAAAAATCTTCTCTATCTCGTAGGAGCTGACCCCCTTCCTCTCGTACGAGGGGTTGCCGACCTTCCAGGAACCGAGAAGCCTGCCGTCCTGATCCTCCATCCTCATGTCTATGTAATAGCTGGAACTGACGTTTTTGCCCTTTCCCTTGACGGTCTGATGCATCTGGATTTTGAAAAAGACATCGGTGTCGTCGGTAGACCGCTCAAAGTCCTGAAAAACAATGCGGCCCGTAGAATTGCCCGGCTCGGCTTTGGCAATTTTCCCGAAGGAAGCATTGCGTATGTAGAGGAGGTTCTCCGGAGAAGCAGGAGAACACCTGTAGCTGTTTATGGCCGACCTGTTCTTCTGCAAAAGGGCATCGTATGCTTTCTTTCCGCTCACGTCGGTCGTCGCGCTGCTGGGGTTCGTCCTGAAAACTCCGCCCGGAACAAAGTCGTTTCTGGCCACGTCTACAACGTATATCTCGGCATAGGCCTGGAAGCTTTTGTCGGTCTTGCCGTATTCTGCGAAAATATATGTCTTTCCATCTTCGGAAAAGCCTATGTCGGAAAACGCTGCGGCATCACCCGCGAACGAGAAGGCCGCGGACACAAAAAACAAAAAGGCGGCTGCAAATACTCTCTTCATAGTTCCTCCCAATTTCAATATCGGATTTACGGCCTCCTCCTTTACAAAAATTTAGTATTGCTTTATCCTATGAAGAAACCATGACCCTAAAAGCACGGAACAGACTTCTGATTGTTTTCTTCATCATTACCCTCCTCTATGCGCTGCTGAACGCGGCAGCCTTTATATGGAGCGTCATGGAAGGAAACCTGTCGTTCCCGCAGGATGCCCAGCGGCAGATAAAGTTCCTTGACGGCCTGGGCTTCATGAGTTACGAGCCCCTTGCTGTCTGTGCGTCCAGCCTGACCTTCAACGCCTACGTCCTCATCATCACCCTCATCCTCTACCTGAGCTTCGAGAAAACACAGGCAATGGAGACGATTTACTTTCTGGGCTTCCTTCTGAGCTGCATGGCCGAAGGGACACGGATCTTCGTGCCCGTGTCATCCCTCGCAGAAACTTCCAGCAGCTCAGTCGCCGTCATCACCAGGATTGTCATAGGTGCACGGATGCTCGCCCCCCTCTCCTTCCTGTTCGCCGAGCTGTTCAGTGACACTGAGTCCCGGCTTTTTGTGGAGCGGAATTTCACCATAATGCTGCTCGCTTCAATCTTTATGGGGATGCTCATTCCTTTGGACACGCAGGGCTACACTTCGATATTCACCTACCGGTGGGGCATACAGGACATCTTCCAGATGACCCGCTTCCTGCTGGTCTCGGCGACGGTGCTCGCGATAGCCTGCAAGATACTGACGTCATACTCGACGGACGCGCTCCACGAGGGAATAGGATTCCTCATAAGCATCTGCGGTTATTTCATCCTGAGCAACAGTGACAATTTCATCCTCACCATCACCGGGGGAGCCACCTTATTCGGAGGGACGCTCTACTACCTGAGGTCGATGCACCAGACCTACCGCTGGCGGTAAGCGAGCCTGTTTTAAGCTTACAGCTTATAAAGAAGAGAGAAACAGCTGGGAAATTCCTCCAAGTACGAGCGGGATGACGACGTTGTCGTAGTCCTTGAGGGGAAGCAGCTCTATGAACATACCGGAGGATGCTACGGCAAGGGCAAGGGAGCAGTTGCCGGAGGAAAGGAAGCTGGCAGTGAATATCGCAACGAAGCAGGTCAGGCTGCCCGCCGCGGTCTTGCCCTGTGTCAGCGGAAGCTGCATGCGGCCGAAAAGCTTGCCCGCCAGGCTCGCAAGCCCGTCCCCGAACGCGAGGGCATAGATGCCGATGGCGGCAGGAAGCTCATCCCAGAGAAGGGCTGCAAGCAGGATGCCGGACGCGAGGGTGACGGGACCGAAGACAAAGCGGTTCTCATCCCTCTTCCGGGCCGCCACAGCGGTGACTGACGAGACAAAGGGAACTTCCCTTCCAGAAAGGCGGGCAAGCTCCGAGACAGAATACAGGATGATGGCCAGAAAAAGGGCCGCTATTACCGGCCAGTAAAAGCGGCTCAGGAAAAAGGGAACGGCGGCACCGCATATATGGATGGACTTTCTGAAGAATTCCTTCCATATATCGTTTATGTGCTGCCGCCGTACGACCCCCGAATCCATCTGACAGGAACGGCCGGGCACCTGCTACATTCCCTCCTCGTCGCTCTTCACCATGGGTATGTAGGTGTATATCTCCGGGCTGAACTTGAGCATGGGCTCGGTGATGTACTTTATGTTCTGCTCGGCAAGGTTGGAGCCTCCGATCCGCACCATCGTCTTCTGGTTCCTGGAGAGGGCATCCCATGCCCGCAGGCTGTCCTGCAGGTTGACTATGGCCTCGGCGTTGTACTTGCTGTTGCCGGTCATGTCGGCAATGCGGGAAAGCGTGACTCCGAGGTTGTTGGAGGCCCACATATAGGTCTCAACGATGTCCTTGTGATCCTCCCTCACCTGCGGCAGCATTATTCCGTAGAGCTGCCTCTGGGAATCCAGGATGCGCAGGAGCTTCTCATAATAGCCCTGTGCCGCATAGTTGTCATCGCGGAGGCTGAGGGTGTTGGCAAGGGCAAGCAGGGAGTGCGTGTCCTTCGGATCGCCCTCGGAGCTGAGGCGGAATGACATCAGGGCCTCCGGGTAGTTCCGGCTCATGTACTGTATGTAGCCGATCCTATAACGGATGGACGGGCTGTCGTTCTCATTGCCAACAGACTTGACGTAGTTCTCGAGGGCGACTTTCATGTCACCGTCGATGAAGTAATATATGTCCGCAATGTCAGCATACAGCTTTCCGATGCTCTCGGTACCCTTGAAGTTCTTGTTGGAGGCATTCTCCTTCTCGAACAGCTCCTTGCCCTTGTTGTACAGGGTCTCCGCATCTATGCGCATCCCCTCCTTGTTGTACTGCTCACCAAGCAGCCGGTAGGTGTCTATGAGCTTGTAGGTGTCACGTGCACGCCGGGGCCTCATGGAGTCAAAAAGCCCTATCGCCTGCTCAAAGCAGTCCTTGCCCGGATTCGTATTGCCCGCCCTCATATGATAGCGGCCCAGGTTGTAGAGCGCGGTCGGGTTCTCCGGGTTCGACTTGACGGCGGCTTCCAGAAGTCCGCGAAGTCCCTCTATGCTGCTCCTCAGATACTCCTGTGACGGAGGCAGGTCACCATAACGCTTGTCCAGCAGGTAGCCTGAGACTTCCACCAGATCCTCGGAGTCGAGGTTCTTGTTGTCCGGGAAGAATCCTTCCTTATACTGGAGGACAAGCGGCAGATTGTCAGTCCTGACATAGTAGCGCATCTGCCGGGACAGAATCTTGTACGAAAGCTTCTTCTCAGTGCCGTACAGCTCATAGAGCAGGTCATACTGCTCCTTTGCCATGTCGAACTTGCTCGGATCATCATCCGCCCATGAGAGATAGGTATCGCCCAGCTGCAGGATTCCGTCATAGTCATTGACATAGTAATCCAGCACTTCGCGCTTGAGCACCTTCTCCGCCTCGGGATAGTTGAAGGTATCGTTGGCGAGCATGTCAGCCAAAGCAAGGCCGGCAGGCTTGTCCTGATTGAAGCGCTTGAGGATCTGCCGGTACATGTTCTCCGCCCGGTCATACTGCTTGTGCTCGCGGTAGGCCTCGGCGTACTTATAGAACCAGTCCTTGACGGACTTAAAGGTAAGGGCCTTGTTAAACTTGTCCTCCGACTGGGGGTACATGTTCTCCTGCACCAGCTCATAGCCCTGCTTGTAGAAATGCCGTGCCATGAGGGGCTTATACAGGAAGTTGTCGCTGAGAATCCAGATGCAGAAGAGAAGGATGGCAGCCGCCGTGCTGAGTATGGCAAGGGGCAGAATCCTGTTCTTAAGCTGGTACTGGGGAGTCTTCTTGTAGGCTTCCCACTCCTCGTTGGAACGCCGCTCAAAGTCTTTCGGGACGCTCAGGGACTGGATGCCCAGCTGCTGCAGGTCTTCATCGGAAAGCAGCTTCTCCAGATCGGAGGCGAGCTTCTTGGCGGGAACCTTCTTCAGGACCTCCTCGAATATCTCGAACTGCGCATCATCAGTGAAGTCGCTCTTGGTCGCGAACAGCTCAACCGCAAGGCGGATGTTGAGCGGGTAATGCTCCAGGTTCGCCAGGAACTGCTTGTACTCAGCATCAGTGAAGGTGTTCTTGGGCTTGGACGGAGCCGTCTCCCCCTTCCCGTCCTCCGGGGTGACCTCAGGCTCCGGAGCCTTCTTGTTGAGGTTTGCAGTCACGGTATCGGAGAAGCCGGGAATGGAGAATTCCTCGTTTCCTTCCTGTGCCGTTATATTGCCAAGTTCAAAGTCGTTGCCCGCATCGGCCGGAGTGTCAAAGTCCACGCCGTCCATACCGGACGTATCGAACGACTCCACTCCGCTATCGGCATCATCAAGGCTCTCTGCCTCCTCTACCGGAGCAGGGCTTTCCTCCATGCTGAAGCCTTCCGTACCATCGCCGCCCATATCAGGAAGCTGGCCGTCACCGTCTCCCATATCAGGGAGGGTCATATCGTCAACAGAGGGGAGATCACCGGCAGCGGCATTATCCGCATCCATATCGGGCAGCTGCATGTCGTCCGTGACGGTCTTGTCCGGGCTGTCGCTCAAATCACCCAAATCCGCCAGGTCGCCCATACCTGCAAGCGCATCGTCTGCGGACGGAATCTCGGAAGCTGCAGCCTCCTCTTCCTCGGGGGCAACGCTCTCGTCCGCGACCGGGGCATCCTCGCTGAAAATTCCTTCATCAAGGGCAGGCAAATCCTGAGGAGCCGCGGCCTCCTCCCCGGCAGGCTCGCCGGAGAAATCCATAGACGCCAAATCACCGACATCGAAGGTCTGCTCCTCAGCAGGAACTTCCTCGGTCTCAGGGGCAGCGGCCTCCTCCTCCTGCCGTTTTCTCTCCTCATAGGCGGCAAGAGCACCCGGATCAGGCTCTTCCTTAAGGTCATCGGGCAGGCTCTCGGTCAGGTCGAGCTCATCACCGGCAGCGGCAAAGTCGGCTTCGGCAGCCCCCATATCGAAAGAATCAGCAGCAGGAGCGGCAATGTCAGAATCGCTTATCGTATCATCTGTCTCGGGCAGCCCCCCGCCCACATCAGCAGCCTCCGGTTCGGCAGCGGCCGGGGCAGGAGCTTCAGGTTCAG
>CADBRC010000387.1 GCA_902796985.1 uncultured Spirochaetaceae bacterium | reverse complement strand
TACAACCACAAGGACGATTTGGAGAACAGGCGGAAGGCCTTCGAGCTGTTCAAGCGGAGCTTCGACAATTCCTGCGCAGACGCCTGCTATTATCTTGCAAACTTCTACGAAAACGGCTCGCTGTTCGATTCCGACATACAGAAAGTCGGTGAGGTCTTACAGAAAGGAAGCGAACTTGGCAACGCTTCCTGCATGGTATTTCTCGGCGAGATGTACGAGAAGGGAACCTACTTCGATCCGGAACAGGGCAAGTTCGTGCAGGACTTCGACAAGGCGATCGAGCTTTTCAAAAAGGCCGCGAAGACTCCGAATTACTATCAGGCGAAGGCCAACCTGGAGAATTACAACATAAAGCCTGATGCGGACGACGAGGACGAGGACGACATGTACTGGTTCTATCACTCGACGCCCAAGAAGGATGCCAAGCCCTTTGACTGGGACTCGTGGACCTTCGGGGATTTTGATTTTAGCGATGAATCGGATGCTGTCCCCGAGTACAAGGAGGACGAGGGCTACTGGGCGGGCACGCAGAAAATCGAATGTTCCCTTGCACCTGCTTCGCCCTCGTATTTTGCGACGACGATCGACTCGCTCAAGACGGGAACGGCCTACCGGATCGTGATTGCGGAGGAGCTGACCAAAGAGAAGCTGGGCGACATGTACCGGTATTTCACCGAAAGCGACCATGCTGCGTCCTGCACGATCGATCTGGACCTGAGCCGCTGTTCTGTTCCTGTCCGCTACCTGCCGGAGCATGCGATCTGCGGCTGCTTCAGGAACCTCTACCTTCCCGACGATGTCGTGTTCATGGCGAACGGCTGCCTTGACGTGTATGCCGACAAGGTCGTGTTCGGCTCGAGGCTTTCGAATTTTACCGACCCCTTTGGGTCAGGGAAGTACGGTCTTTTGGACTTCACCCAGATTTCCGAGGAGCGCTTTTCCGGTAGAATCGCCTACCGGATTGCGCAGCTCAAGGTCAACTACATGCGGATGGTTCCGATAAAGGCTAACTTTGAGTTCATCACGGTCGAAGACACCCACTCGCTGAAAATCATGCGGGAGCTGAAGGAGACGCTCCAGTCAAATCCCGAAAAGAAATACGTCGTCGACTTCTCCCATTCTGCGTATACCCGGGACCCGATGACGGGCGACCCAATTCCGCTCCCCAAAAACTTTATGGCGAAGCAGGACAACCTGTATTATCTGATTCTCGGAGGCTGTGACGATGTCGAGCTGCCGGAGAACTTCTGCCGCGGCTGCAGGAACCTGCAGAGCGTGGTGATGTGGGATTATGATGATGTCGGAAGCGGCGCCTTTAAGGGCGTGAACAAAAACTGTACGATCGTAGACCGGTCGGGACAGGAATATCTGGTGCGCTCCCTGTATTAGCGGGCTCTGTTTGTGATGCTGCGGGGCGGAGCGGCTGCAATCGTAGGGGATGCCGCCGGTTCGGGGTTCCGGTGGGCGGCTGCGTTATGTTGACAGGGAGGTGATGAACATAGGAGAGGCGTTCTTGCTTTTTTCAAAGCCGCACTGCTCATAAAAATGCGCAGCCGTGTCATAGGCTATTATCGCAATCCGTAAATAGTCTTTGTAGTGCTGCTTCACCATTTCCATGAGGGCCCTGCCGATCGTCTTGCCTTGATACGCAGGGTTCACCAGGAGGTAATGGACGTATGCGTTCATAATGCCGTCGTCCATTGCGCAGACCATGCCGACCAGCTTGTCGCCGTCCCATGCGGAATAAACGGTCTTGAAGTTTTTCATGGCGACAAGCAGTTTGTCCGGGAAATGCCCGGAAGACCACTCCACGGAGAGGAACAGCTCTTCCAAATCCTTTGCTGAAAACTCGTGTATGTCCCGATATGTAATGTCCATTCTTTCCTCTCAATGCATGCGGCCTCGTGCATCCTGCCGTCCGGGGCCCGCTGAGTCAGGGAGGGGCATATCTGTCCCTCCCCGCCGTCAGTCTACTCCTTGTTCTCGAATGCGACGAGGTGCTCCTCACCGTACATTTTGCGCAGCTTGGGCTTTTCTATCTTGCCCGTCGGGTTGCGCGGAACGGGGGCGAAGATGATCTTGCGAGGCCGCTTGTAGCGGGGCAGATCCTGGCAGAACTCATTTATCTCCTCTTCCGTGCAGGTCATGCCTTCCTTTATCTGGATGACCGCTCCGGCGATTTCACCGAGCCGCCTGTCCGGCAGACCGATGACCGCCACGTCGTGGATCTTGTCGTTCTTGCGCAGGAAGTCTTCGATCTGTACCGGATACAGGTTCTCGCCGCCCGAGACGATGACATCTTTGGCACGGTCGACGAGGTAGTAGAAGCCCTCCTCGTCCTGCATGGCTACGTCTCCGGTGTCCAGCCAGCCGTCGTGCAGGACCTCGGCGGTCGCCTTTGCGTCGTGGTAGTACTCCTTCATCACGCCGGGACCCTTCACGTAAAGGATGCCCGCATCTCCCCGTTTGACTTCTTTGCCAGTCTCGTTGTCCATGATCTTGCACTGCCAGCCCCAGCCCGGAACGCCGATCGCACCGACCTTGCGGACGTTCTCCACGCCCAGGTGAACGCAGCCCGGCCCGATGGACTCGGACAGGCCGTAGTTGGTGTCATACTGGTGCTTGGGGAAGTATTCCAGCCAGTGTTTGATCATCGACGGGGGGACAGGCTGTGCGCCGATATGCATGAGCCGCCACTGGTCCAGCTTGTAGTCGGACAGGGAAAGCTCCTTCCGGTCCAGCGCGTCCAGTATGTCCTGCGCCCAGGGTACGAGCAGCCAGAGGATCGTGCACTGCTCCTTTGACGCCGTCTCCAGGATGTATTTCGGTTTGGTACCCTTCAGAAGCACCGCTTTGCCG
>CADBRC010000386.1 GCA_902796985.1 uncultured Spirochaetaceae bacterium | reverse complement strand
GCCTGTTTCAAAAGTCGGTCTGGTCTTTTGGAACAGGCTTGCAAGAACCTCAGCGTTGTCCCCCGGCGGAGCCGGCGGGTTTACTCCAGGCTCTCGGCGATGATGCGGACGGCGAGGAAGTAGCTCTCGTTCAGGTTGGCGGCCTGTCCGGAGAACGCGCCGCATTCTTCCTGCGAGACGAAGCCGTGCATCATGCCGCGGAGGACGCGCTCGTAGTTTGCCTGCTCCTTCTCGGAAAGGCCGAACTGGGAGATTACTGTCCTAATGGGCTTAGAGAACTCTTCGGCGGCCCCTGCGAGCGCGGAGCTGTCCCCGTTCGGGTTGTTCATCACAAGCAGGTAGAGGGAAGGGTGTTCCTTCGCGTAGTTCCTGTAGGCTTCGGCGAGGGCGAACAGGGCCATGTCCTTCTCCTTGCCTTCTATGACCGCGGCTTCCGCTTCCGCCATCTGCCTAATCACGTTACGTTTTATGTCCGAGAGCATTTCGTCCATTCCCTTGACGTGGGCATAGAGCGACGCGGTCTTTATGCCGAGCGTCCGGGCAAGCTCGTTCATGGAGAAGGCTGCCAGCCCCTTTTCTTCGATCAGTTTTGTTGCGGCATCCGTGACCGCCTGTTTGTTAAGTCCCTGCCGTGGCATGGTTCCCCCTTGCCTATAGTATAGGCTAATATGGTTAGTTTGTCAAATTCCCTTTTGCGCGATTGACTTTTAGGGGTGTCTCTGTTATAGTTGCGCGGTATATATATGGAAGAAAGTTTCTGGGGCAAATCCTTCCTTCACAGCAGGAACATACTTATCGCATCCCTTCTCATGGCCGTCCTCTGCCTCTGCATCTCCTATCCGGGGAACCTCTACAGCGATTCCTACGGCAGGATTGATCTGGCAGGGCAGCTGCCGGGGATAATCCGGGATGTCCTCAGGGGCAGTCCGCAGGAAATCCACTCCTGGAACACGGTCACCCCCTGCTACTTCCTTGCGTTCTTGTACGCGCTCACCGGAAACATCGCCTCGTACACTTTCGTCCAGTCTTTCTTCTTCCTGTTTACCGCCCTTCTCCTTCTGAGGCGGATAGCTGACAGGGGCAGGCATTTTGTCTACGCGTTCTACCTGCTGAATCCGCTTTTCGTGTGCGTCAGCATTTACCATGAGACGGGAATCGGGGTGGTCATAGGGCTCGTCGGCCTGCTCCTCCTGCTGAATGCCGATCCGGAGGGCATGGGGCGGGTGGACCGGGGGGTGTTTTTCTTCCTCATTGCGCTCGCCTCGTTCGTCGCGTTCGGCTTCCGGGCCAATACCTTCACCGTCCTGCCTGTCCTACTGCTGATAGTTTTTGTCAGGCACAAGGCCTGGGCCCGGCGGCTCCTCTGCGCTGCATTCCTCTTTCTGGGGCTCTTTCTTAATTCCTTCATTCCCCGCCTGCTGAAGATAGACACGATGTCGTCGGTTTCTCTGTCATTCCTCTGGGAGATGGGGCAGAACATCGCCTCCATGCCGGAGAAGGAGCACGAGGAGCACAAGGATTACCTGGACGACCTTTTCGGCGAGGGGGCGACCGAAAGGCTCTGCGAGTGGGCGGGCGGGTCCGATGCAGGAGACAGGCCCGGGACGATCCGCAGGGTGGCCTCCTTCTCATGGGAGGTCCCGGATTTTTCGCGGGAGGCTATCTCTGACGCCGGTCTGGGAAAGATATTCGGCAAGTACATGGGCCTGTATGTCCGCGCCCCCGGGGCGAGCATACGGACCAAGTTCCGCTTCATGAGCTATACGCTGGGAATTTTCCCGCCCCTGAGCCTTCAGGAATGGGACTATGACCGCTGGGAGCGGGGGAAGGAGTTCGGCATGTCCGACTCCAGGATGCGGCACCGCTTTATGGCGGCATACCGCATCGCCGTCAACAGGACCTTCTTCCCGCTCAGGCCCTGGCTCGTCCTGCTCGTGTCGCTCGTGTGCGTCTTCTTCAAGCTCAGGCTGACGGGCGTGCGGATAAGGGACAGTCTGGACTGCCAGATGATACTCGTTTCGGTATTCTACTACGGAGCCTTCCTGCTGAACAACCAGAGCATGGAGTTCCGCTATTTCTACCCGGCTTTCTATCTGCTTTCCCTAACCATAATAGGCAGTATCCCGGTCCTTGCCTCCGCAGCGGCCGGATTCGCAATCTCAAGGTTCCGCAAATGACTGTATCCCTCTGCCTTCTGACCTGGAATGAGCTTGCCGGCTGCAAGCATGACGTCCCGCTCATTGACCGTTCGCGCTTTGATGAGATTTACTGCATAGACGGCGGCTCGACCGACGGGACGGTGGAATACCTGGAATCTCAGGGCATTAGGGTCTGCCCGCAGACTGCCCGGGGGCTGAACCAGGCCTGCAAGGACGGCTGCGACAACTGCCACAGCGATGCGTTCGTCTTCTTTCACCCCAAGGGCACGATTCCCGTGGAGGACACCTACAAGTTCCGCCCCCTCTTTGAACAGGGCTACGAGTTTGTCGTTGCAAGCCGGATGATGCGGGAGTCTGAGAACGAGGAGGACGGCAGGCTCTTCAAGCCGCGCAAGTGGTTTGTCCTGGGCCTTGCCCTTGCCGCAAAGCTGCTCTTTAAGAAAGAGGGGAATACGGTCTGGGATTCCCTGCACGGCTTCCGGGGAATGACCGTCAGCGCGTTCAAAAGCCTCGGCATCTCGGACATGAGCCCGTCGATTGACATTGAGATGGTCTGCCGTTCCTACAAGTTTAAGGTTCCGCGGGTGGAATTTCCGACGAAGGAGTCGCCCCGCCTTGCGGGAGAGACCCACTTCAAGGCTTTTGCGACGGGCAAAAAGCTGCTCCGCTACCTCTTCTGGGAGATACGGCGGGGCTAAGTGCATTAGGAAACTGGCGGGCAGGACGTGCGTATGACGAAATATCTTATCCTTGGGGCAGGTCCTGCGGGACTTGCACTGGCGAACAGGCTGCTGGACAGGGGGGAGGCGGACTTCCTCCTCGTGGAGAAGGAGGCGCAGGCCGGGGGCCTCTGCCGCTCGGCGCCGGTGGACGGGTCGCCGCTCGACACTGGCGGCGGGCACTTCCTTGACGTGCGCCGCCCCAAGGTGAACGAGTTCCTGTTCCGCTTCATGCCGGAGGACGAGTGGGAGACCTTTGCGCGGGATTCCCGCATATCCCTCCCGTTCGCCGAGATAAGCCACCCCTTTGAGGCCAACATCTGGCAGATGCCGCAGGACAAGCAGGTGGAATACCTGAAAAGCATTGCCGTCGCGGGCTGCAATCTGGGCACGCCCATGCCGGAAGCCTTTACGGACTGGATTGTCTGGAAGCTCGGGGACAAGATAGCCCGGGACTACATGATTCCCTATAACCAAAAGATGTTCGGAAACGATCTGGACCAGCTGGGCACCTACTGGCTGGAAAAGCTGCCGTCGGTCTCGTTCGACGAGACCCTCCTCAGCTGCCTGAACAGGAAGGCATACGGCACGCAGCCCGGGCACGCCCGCTTTTACTATCCCAAAAAGTACGGCTACGGGGAGCTCTGGCTCCGGATGGCGGAAAGGCTCAAAAGCAAAATCATATTAGGAAACCCCGTCACGGAGCTTGACCTGAACGGCCCGGGCGTAACGCTCGCCGACGGAACGAAGCTTTCCGCCCGGACGCTCGTCACGAGCATCCCCTGGACGGCGGTGGAGGTCCGCGGGCTTTCCGAAAGTCTTTCGGAACGGCTGCCCCGTCTCAGGCACACTGCGGTCAACGTCACGTACCGGGCGGATGCGCCGGACACCCCTGCCCACTGGGTCTACTATCCCGACCCCTCGCTGGATTACCACCGGATCCTCATGCGCAAAAACTTCTGTGCGGGTTCAAAGGGCTGCTGGACAGAAACTAACAGTGTCAGGTTCCACCCGGAGAATGAGCCGGAGGGGGGCTTCTCCTTCCGGAATGAATACGCCTATCCGCTCAACACGCGGGACAAGCCCGCCGTCATGAGGGAACTGCTTTCGTTTGCGAAGGAAAGGAATGTCATCGGGCTTGGCCGCTGGGGGGAGTGGGAGCACTACAACTCCGACCTGACCGTGCAGCTGGCCCTGGACCTCGCGGACGCGCTCTAGGCCCGGGGACCGGGGAGTGCGGGGGGCCGGTGCCGGGGAGTGCGGGGGGCCGGTGCCGGGGAGCACGGGGCGCAGCCTTCGTGCGGCCTGCGGCGTATGACCTGTCCGGCACGGGGCACGAGACCTGCCCGGCGGACGCACTCTAGAACCTGAACCCCACCCCGAAGGACATGACCAGTCCCAGATCGTCGCCCATCTCCATCGGGCTTATCGTGACTCGGTGGGATTCAAATGCGGCATCGTTGAAGTCGCGGATGAAGAGGCTGCCCGTTGCGGAGGCGAAGAGCTGGGCCTTGCGGAGGGGCTGCCAGGCGAGGGACAGGCGGGCGGCGGGGACGAGGGAGAACACGCCGCTTTTTCCGGTTTCGTCTTCGAACTCGTCGCGGAGGTCG
>CADBRC010000385.1 GCA_902796985.1 uncultured Spirochaetaceae bacterium | reverse complement strand
GTCGACCAGAAAAACAAAGCTCGCACCCAGCGGGGAGAGCTTGTTTTCCGGTCCGATTTTCTTGAACACGGAAACCTCCCAGTCGTTGACGGGAACCCGTATCTTGGTAAGTACGAAGGACTTTGGCACCCCCGTGAACTCCCTGAATTTGATGCGTTTGGTCGATGACTGGCTTTTTATTTCCAACTCTGCGTCCAGTGCGAGGAGCGGGGCATAGAGCGTTCCTTTCTGGCCTTCTCTGCAGATATTTCCTGCCAGTGTTGCAATGTTCCGTATGGGGCCGGTCGCCGTGGCTTCGACGGCATCGTAGAGAACGGTAGGTATATTCGTTCTGCCCATTGAGGCTATCTGCGCAAGCGTCACTGCAGGGCCGAAGTCCACGTACCGTTCCTTCTTGTCTATGGTCTGCAGCTCTGGAATTCCGTATGTGGATACAGCCTTGCAGTAGGGATCGAGGAACTCCGTACAGCTGCCGACAATCCTCAGGTCGCTGACAGTCTTTATGTGATAAAAGATGTCGGCCAGATTCTTTGCGAGGAGGAATGTTCCCTTATTTTCTTCCATTTTTCTTTCCCTCCCGCTTGTGCTTGGTTGCTATCGCGAACAGGATTCCGTTTATGTAACTGTTGCGGTCGGTACAGCAGAAGTCCAGATCTTTTATCATTTCGATGATTCTCTGGATGTCCGGCCTGCTGGAGGGAATAATCAGCTGGTATGCCGTCAAGATTTTGCCGGCATCACAGTAGCCGCACAAGTTGACGCCTGCCTGCTTGAAGCCTGCCATGATGTCATTATATTCGGGATAACTTTTGAAGTACTCCAGAGTGACTATGCTGGAATCCCTGATTGTCGCGACGGGGATTATGCAGGAGGGGACGGGCTTGCCGTCAATCAAGACCATGCAGTTGCCGCAGTGTCCCTCCATGCAGCCGCATTTGACCTTGTAGAACTTCTTTTCCCTGAGCACCTGAAGCAGGGTTTCTTCCGGGTCTGCGTCAAGTATCTGTGTCTCACCGTTGAGCGTCAGCGGGATTTGCATTTTCTGCCTCCAGTTTTTTTATCTGCTGGTATATGCTGTCATACTTCAATGGAAGAAACTTCAGCTGTGTTCCGAGTGCCTGGGATAGGGCCTGAAGGTATGCCGACGGGATGACCTGGTACACCAGCTCTCCGATCTGCTCCGGATTCCCGTCTCCGTTCATGAAGGAGATGTTTATCTCGTCACATTCCGTCTTTTTGCCCTCGGTCAGCGAACTGAGGACTTTCTGTATTCCCAGTCGTATGGTGGCCTCTGCGGCCTGAGAATTCAGAATCTGTCCCCCGCTGATATTGATGTGGATTTTACGTATCCTGTCGGAGAAAGTTTGGGGTTCCAATTCCACTTCCACCGTTGCAGCTGCGAATGAGCAGGAATGAAAGGGTTCACCCCGGAACTTCTCGCTGTCCCATGCTTTTTTCTGCACGCTTTCGAGCTTATGAGTTACCGTGAGCGGAAGTTCTGCCTTGTCCCTCTTTCTCTTTATGCTCTCGCAGCATTTTTTGAGCAGCACGGTCATTATGCTGATGTTGGCATAAGCACTCTCGGGAAGGAAGGGCTCGCTGCCTCCCTCAAAGTTGGAGTTTATCTTTATGCGCGAGGCCTTTATGTCGAGGATGTCTGATGCAAGCCGGATCCAGATGTCTTCTATGGAATCCGAAAGGGGCGGACTGTGTATGGCGAGGCTGCCGTCTTTTTCCAGCGTGACCTCCAGTTCCTGATCAGCTCCGTATATCTTGGAACCGTAATAAAAGGAGCCCTCGTATCCTGCGGCAAATCCTATACCCCGTATCGGAGGAACGAAGGGAGAAGGCGAGAACTTCTTGTTAAAATCTGCCGCCCTTGCAAGACTCTCCCGGTTGTAAAAGATGTACTTGTTGTTGAAGTCACTGGACTCGAACAGCTTGTCCATGCATTCCACCGCCTTGGGAAGCTGGAAGCTGAAGGGCATGGTGGCAGTCTGTTCCTCGTCATCAAGGCTGTTGAGGTTCAGCTTCCTGATTTCGTTGGGAAAAACAAGTGAGCTGTCAGGCTTTTTGTTGAGCCTGCTTACCAGCGCAGACATCGCATTCTCCATTGCGAAGAATGAAGCCGAGTCAATCAGCTGCATGTCGATTGAAAGGGGAGGGGTATTGGAAGGTGTTGCCCTCACCCTGATGCTGACGTTGTCCGCCTTGTAACAGGCTGTGGCCGCTATGGCGATGCGGTCTATTATTTCCCCGATAAAAACATTGGTACTGCCGGCGTCCAGAGATGCTTCCAGCTTGAGGGCCTTGAGCTTTCCGTCCTTGTCTGCTCCCAGTTCGGTGTGGAAGCGGATGGGCTTCATGCAGTCTATGTAGTCCTCCTGCTCCTGCCTGCTGTAAGTGAGTTTGACTGGTGTCTTGAGCTTGTATGAAGCTACCGCAACCTGACATGCGATAATCGAGTTGTACCAGATGCTGTTGGTTGAACGGCCCCAGTCCTTTGTCCTGGTCACGTTGATTTTGTCTGGGGGCAGGTTCAGCACTGAGGCCAAATCCTCACGCATGTTGCTTATCCATTGCGAGGGAGAATAGACGCTCAGGCTTCCTCCGCTGAAGTTGCAGAGCACCCCGCATGTTTCGCGGTAGTTCCTGGGGCAGAGGGTGTAGGCCCAGTCGTTCTGGACCCGGACTTCTGCTTCTTCAAGTTCTGCGTCTATGCCCTTGCACTTGCCGCTTTCCATCGTGAAGCAGTTCCCGTACTCTATGAGCCGCTCCCACTCCCCGTTACCGAATATTTCTTCTCCGCCAGACTCACCGTCACTGTTCTCTATGTAGCTCTCAATCGGAATATCATCATAACTTATGCGCAGGCTGGCCATCGCCCTGTTGACGCTTTTCATGTCGGGTCCGACCAGAAGTCCTATTGGTTCGCCGACGTATGAGACGTTGCCGTCACAGAAGACTTTGATTTTTCCTTCCGCGCTGTCCAGCAGATTGCTGCCCGGCACGTCACGCGCTGTGATAAGCGCACAACCTTCCACAACCTCATCCTGGCTGATGGAAGTTATCATTCCCCTGTCCACAGGACTCCGCACGGTGACGGCGTAGAACATGTTCTTCAGGGAGAGGTCGCTGCAAAAATCGTTTCTGAAGGTGATTGCTGCGGCACCCTCCTTGTCCTTAGGCATGGTAGCTCTCCCCTATCTGCTTTATCGTGTCAATTACAAATGCGATATCCTCTCCGCTCATATCGGGGAAGAGGGGAATCGATATTGTTTCGTTGTAATGCTGTTCGGCGTTGGGAAAATGAGCTGCGTCAAATCCCTCATAGTGCTTGTTCCAGTAGCTGAAATGGAAAATCGGGATGAAGTGGACGGATATGCCTACCCCCCGTTTCTGAAGCTCCTGCGCAAACGTGTTCCTGTCGCAGCGGAGTTTGGACAAATCCAGCCTCATCAGGAAGAGATGCCATGAGTTGCCCTCGCCGTCCGGCGGCAGCTTGATGAAGTCAAGTTTTCCAAGCTCCTCTTTATACTTTGCGACGTGTTCCTTTCGCTTTCTGTCAAATTCGTCTGCTTTGGCAAGCTGTACCCGGCCTATCGCTGCGAGTATGTCGGGCAAATTGTACTTGTAGCCGGGTGCAATGATATCGTATTCCCAGGAGGCCTTGGGCGAGGTATAGCGGTCCCAGGTCGTCCTGTCCATCCCGTGCATGCGCATGACGGTCATTCGCCTGGCAAGCTCATCGTCGTTCGTCGTGACCATGCCGCCTTCGCCGGTCGTAATCGTTTTGGTTACGTAAAAGGAGAACACCCCCGCATCCCCGATGACGCCTGCGTACCCCATGCTTGTTTTGCTGGGGAAGGAGTGAGCCGCGTCCTCTATGACCCTGACCCCGTGTTTCTTCGCGAGCTTCATTATTGCGTCCATATTGCAGACGTTTCCTGCTATGTGGACGGGAACGATGGCGGCGACGTTCCTGCCGCGCGGGCTTTCCAGAATTTCTTCTATTTTTGCCGGGTCAATCGAATAGCTGTCTTTCTCTATGTCGGCGAAGTACACGTCTGCGCCGAGCAGGCGGGCACATGCTGCCGTGGAGACGAATGTGTACGGTGTGGTGATGACCGCCTTGCCGGGGCCGACCCCGCAAGCTTCCATCGCAAGCACCATTCCGCTCGTATTGCTGTTGACGGCAAGCGCGTGCTTTGCCTGTACCTTCGCGGCAAATTCTTTTTCGAACGAGAGGGCTTCTTTTCCTGTCGTGAGCCAGCCGCTCCGCAAAACCCTGAGCGCGGCCTCCTCTTCCTCCGTTCCTATAGAGGCCTTGAAGAACGGTACCTTCAAATTGTCTGCCATTATAAAACCACCTTGACTGAATTTGACATGTTGACCACTTTACCGTCCTGCTCCTGTGCCTTGTAAAAGTCATCGAGCGTCGGGACGGCTGCCCGCAGAAGCTTCAGCAGTTCGTCCTTATTCCGGTACAGCTCATTCTTGCCGGGGGTATACGTACATATCGGGGCAAGGCTTTCTACGAGCTGGGCAAGGTCGAATGTCCGGGGCGGTATGTTCGTGAGCCGGAGAATTTTCTGATAGTCCGTCGGCTGAGGCTTCTCTTCGTCAAGCCAGAGGGGCTCCACGAGCCTCTCACCGGGACGAGTTCCGATGAACTTGATGTCTATGTCCTCGTAGGGCTCGAAGCCCGCGAAGCGGATTATCTGTTCGGCAAGGTCGAGTATCTTTATGGGCTCGCCCATGTCCAGAAGGTATGATGCGCCGTTGACACCTACTCCGCCCGTCTGAAGGACGAGGGAACATGCCTCGGGAATCGTCATGAAGTAACGTTCCATGTCGCGGTCGGTGACGGTGACGGGGCCTCCGTTCTGAATCTGCTCCATGAAAATCGGCAGAATGGAACCGCGAGAGCCCAGGACGTTTCCAAAACGGACGAACATGAATGACTGACCGTCGCGCACCCTGCCCGCTGCATCGTTGACGAGCTTCTCGCAGAGCATCTTGCTGACCCCGTAGACGCTCACCGGGTCCACCGCCTTGTCCGTAGAAATGAGGACAAAGCGGCTCGTCCCTGCCTCAAGTGCGGCATCGAGCAGGTTCTTGGTGCCGAAAACATTGTTCTCAATGGAGGCGACAGGGTTCTCCTCCATCATCGGGACATGCTTGTAGGCCGCACAGTGGAATATGACATCGGCATGGGTCTTGGAGACGATGTACTTCATGTATTCCCGGTCCTTCATGTCACCGATTATCGGAACGACAGCCGCCTTCTCGCCTACGCCTTCGTTCTGCAGGATGTGCCGCTCCCGGTAGATGCCGACTATCGAATTCTCCCCGTGTCCGAAGAGATAAAGGCGCTCGCAGCCGCCGGAAAGCAGCTGCCGCGACAGCTCCGAACCGATGGATCCGCCGGCCCCGGTGATGAGGACGCGCTTGCCCTTCAGGTATGCAAGGCTCTCGTGCAGGGGACTGATGATCGGGGTGCGGCCCAGTATGTCCAGCACATTGATGTCCCGTTCCTGAATCAGATGGGCCTTGCCGTCTATGACCTGGCTTATCGACGGCAGGATTTTGATGCGGAAAAAGCCTCCTTCCTTGAGGGAGTTGTATATGGAACGGATCCGTTCGCTGCGTGCGCTCGGAATCGCAATTATTGCCTTGTCTATTGCCGTTACCCTGAGCAGGGGGGCTACCTCGTCTATCGGCCCCAGGACAGGAATGCCGTCTATTTTGCTCCCGATGAGCTTCTTGTCATCGTCCAGAAAGGCCGCGACGCGGCCGAAAATGCCCTTGCGTATCAAATCCTTGGCAATCATCTGCCCGGCGAAACCCGCCCCGATGATATACAGGTGTGTCTCTACTTTGTCCATTCTATCCCCGCTCTCCCCGCGTTCTTTCTATATTAACACAGATTCCGGCCTGTTTCAAGCTGTCATTTGTTGTCCGAGGCGCAAGCTTTTCAG
Source organism: uncultured Spirochaetaceae bacterium (assembly GCA_902796985.1). Classification (GTDB taxonomy): domain Bacteria; phylum Spirochaetota; class Spirochaetia; order Treponematales; family Treponemataceae; genus Treponema_D. The sequence goes on along the minus strand of CADBRC010000385.1, from coordinate 657 downwards.
TCTGTGGAGCTTAAGCTTTTCAGTCCGTGAAGCTTAAGCTTTTTGCTCCGTGAAGCTTAAAGGTTTTGTCGCGTAATCAATGAGAAGTGTAGCCAGTAAATTTAAATGATGGCCAGAAATCAGGATACTGCGGCATTCAACTTCTTAAATGCTGTCGTCCTGATGGCCCCTGTCAGGCTCTTGCAACATTTTATCTATTGTGTTATATTGAGGGGGCGGGGGTTGACTTGGAAATGCGGAGCAACATAAACAAAGAGTTGCGTATGGGCAACCCAACCCAACCCAACCCAACCCAACCCAACCCGCTCATAGTCCGTCCAGACAGGCAAAGGTAAGCTGGTGGCGCATCGTCGCCATAGACGGCATCCTCCAGGGCGGCAGCTTCTTCACCGCCAAGCAGATTTCCGAACAGATTGAGGACGGCAGCTACGACCCCAGGACCATCCAGCGCGACATAGAGTTCATGCGCGACAGCCTGAACGCCCCCATCGAGTCGGGCAGGCAGGGCTACCGCTACACCGAGCCGAACTTCTTCATCAAGAGCATCCCCCTGTCCGAGGGCGAGGCGTTCGCCATCACCGTGATGAACCCCCTGCTCGAACAGTACCGCAACACCCCGCTGGAAAAGCAGCTGCGCTCCGTGTTCTCCAAGATCGC
>CADBRC010000384.1 GCA_902796985.1 uncultured Spirochaetaceae bacterium | reverse complement strand
ACGGCTCATTGTAAAGTAGCCTTTCAGCTTCACCTCCGCCTCATTGAAGGCTTTGGTCTTCCTGACCTTCAGTTTGGATTTTGCAAGTTTGCCTGCGACCGTGGAAATCTCGGTCAACACGTCAAAATCCACTTTCGTTGTCTTTGTTCTCTTTGCCATAGCGTATCCTCCTGATAGCTTACAATAGCATGCAGCACAATCATTTTCTGATAGTCCGACAGAAATTGGTGTAAAATTTGTACCATGACGATACACGTACGAGTATCATCATGGACTAACATAATACGCCAGGCCGTCATTTCGTGATGGTGCGGCACGGTTTTGTTGGAGTAGAAAATGGAGCGGTGTGACATTGCTGCTATGCAAGAACACTTAACGGAGGATATACAGGAGCTTTCCGAAAGATTTTTTCCCTTGCTGCTGGTTTCCTCGATGAGGAAGGGCTTGGATACTGAATTCTTCGGCCCCAAAGGTTAATCCGTGTGGCATAAAGGGCGCTTTTATGCTATACTCTGCCAGTCAGAGAGAAAAATGGATTTTCTGGAGGAATATATGAAGAAGTTCTGTCCGGCGTTCGTCCCGGCAACCCTGCTTGCACTGCTGGCGGTCTGTTCCGTCAGCATCGTTTCCTGCAAGAAGAAGGAGGCCGCCCAGGACACTCCTGTTGAGACCAGCCAGTCGGAGGAAGCTGCCGCCCCTGATGTGGGGGAGGGTGAGCCTTCCGTCATGGAGTCTGCGGGTTCCGGCGTAAAGTTTGACTTTGTGCCCCTGTCCGGGGACTACCATACCGATGCCCATGCGGCCTACCTGAAGGACACTTTTGCGTTTGCAAGTCTGGATCAGGACGCTAAGCCGGAGGGCGGAAAGACCTACCTCCTGGTTGCGAGCAACGAGGCCCAGCTTTACAGCCCCGATGCGTTCAGCTTCGTGAAAGACCATGAGGATGGCTACGGTGACGGCAGCCAATGGGCGACGCTCAAGGATCCTGAGAACGTAAAAGGCGAGCCCATCCCCATCGGAAGCTATTTCCCCAAAGAGAGCATCATCCGTGCGGGGGGCGAGGAATGGTACGAGCAGAGCTACGGCTACTTCCTCTTCCAGGACAACTATAATTTCTTCTATAAAGTCACTTGGAACGGCAAGGAAGGCTACGTCTTCGGTGCGGACCTGAAGGAAGTGTGGGTCGCCGAGGATAATCCTGAAAGCGGAGGGGTGCTTCAGCTGATGGCGCAGCTCTACAAGACGGAAGGCAAGCTTTCAGATTTCTATGCCTTTGAGGGGACGAAGCCCCTTCAGGCGGGCGTGCAGGAGTCGCTGGAGTCATCACGGCTTGCCATCCAGAAGACGAGGCCGGGCCAAATATATCTCAGGACGGACGACCTGATCGACGCGTATCAGGATATACCGTCTACTACCCCTGTGTTCGTTACGACTGACCTCTTCAGCCACAGCCAGCACCTGATATTCGACAAGCTGCTGCAGGAGACTGAGGAGAACTTCTTTGCCCCCCGTCTTTTGACGCTGACACAGAAGTTCATCGCTGCGCTCAAGGAGCGGACGGATCTGCCTGAGGACATCCAGACCAAGGCGATCGCCTACTTCCAGGTTCCGGAGCTGATTTTGCGGTCGGCCCCGCAGAAGGTGATGGACGAGGACAGCTGGCGGAACGAATACACGTACAAGGAAACGGACAATTCGTCCTTCATCGGCGAGTACAGCGAGGATGTCCGTGCCGACTACGAGCAGGTGATGAATGCCTCCGGTGCTGAAACGGCCCTCTTCGGCACGAAGGAGGATTTCTCCCAGTACAAGCCGCGCGGCCACTACACGAAGAACGGCATTCTGGAGGCGTACTTCCGCGCCGAGATGTGGTACGGCCGCATCCACTTCACGATTGCACGGTCATCTAATCCGACGAACGAGGCGGAAAGCCTGATCATGGAGCCGATTGCCCTCTGCATCATCGACACGGTGAAGGACCGTCCCGACCTCTATTCGGAATGGCAGGCCCTCTTTGACCCCATTACGGTACTGATCGGCATGTCGGATGACCTTGGCTTTGGCGATGTGCTCCCCCTCTGGAAGGAGCAGGGCGTGACGGACTTCAAGGCTTGGGCCGGCAACGTGGACAATATCTATGCGGTGATGAAGCTCTTCAACGAGAATCTCCGCCCGCCGCTCATCAGCGGCAACACGGGCGTTTCGGACAGGACCGGGAACCCGCCGATGGGATGGAGATTCATGGGCCAGCGCTTTACCTACGACTCTTACGTGCACCAGCAGGTATCCCCGCCCCGCCTGTACGTGCGCGATCTGGTGCGCGGTCTGGACATCATAAAGGCATTCGGCTCCAACGTTGCCGAAAGCATCCTGCAGGTCTCCGACTACATCGAGCCTGAAAGCGAAGATGGCGGCTATCAGGGCGGCCCCGAGCTCAAGCGGATTCTGGATGCGAACATGGCCTTCTTTGACTCCAAGGACGACGGCTTCTGGACCGAGACCTACTACAACAACGTCCTCGCCCAGATACGGACTCAGGCCCGCTTTGAGGCGGGGGCGGGCTACTACTTCACTGAGTCCCCCCTGTGGAACGTCAAGGCCCTGAACTCGGCGCATGCTACCTGGGGGGAGCTGAGGCACGACACGATCCTCTACGTCAAGCAGGTGTATGCGGAGCGGGCCGGTGGCGACGATTTGGACCGCACCTACCGGACCCTGCCCCTGCCGGTTCCCTACAGTTACATCGAGCCGAACCTGCCCTTCTTCAGCTACAGCCTGCGCTCAGTGCAGCGGCTTGCCGAGTGCTTTGACCAGTTTGGCCTTCTGGATGCCGCAGCGGAGACGAAGCTGGGCGGCATGGTGGAGCTGTATTCAAAGGCCCTTGAGCTTGCGACGCTGGAAAGCCAGGACAAGCCCGTCACGCCGGAGGACAACCTCTGGATCCGCACGGTTCCCAAAAAGCTCGCCCTTCTTGTCAAGCCCGGCTACGACAGCTACGTGGATGATGCCGACCAGCTCAAGATGGCATGCATAGCGGACGTGTACACCAACGGGGGCGTGTGTCTGGAGACCGGAGTCGGCGTTCCCTACAAGCTCTATGTCCCGCTCAACGACGGTCAGGGCGGCAAGCGGATTGCCGTCGGCTACGTCCCCAGCTACTACGAGTTCTACGGCCCGTCGTCCAACCGCCTGAGCGACGAGGAATGGAAGTCGATCGTCTATGAGAAGTCCGCCGGCGACATGACGGACTACGAGCCGTTCTGGATTGAAGGATGCCTCGTGGAGCCGGATGCTGTCCAGCGGCAGGGCAAGTCCTACAGCCCCTTCTGGACGAAGAATTAGATGGATTTCCGAATCGGCGCGGGCGCGGCAGGGCCTGTGTTCCTGCTGCTTTCCGCGCTTTTGATGGCACTCCTCGCTTCCTGCGGCCAGTCCTCTGGGAGCGGGCGCAGCGCAGGAGAGGCACGGAGCGGTGGAGAGCACAGGCTTGAGCCGCTTCCGGGAGGCCAATCTGGAGATAACGGAGAAGTGGCTGCATACGGCGGCCAGCTTGTATACGCCGGACCGACTTTTTCCACTTGGGAGAAGGAGGGCAAGGCTGTTGACCCCCGCTTCTTATATCCTGCCCCGGCAGAAAGGCCTGGGGCGGACTTCATCCCCTGGACGGGGACGGTGAGCCACCACTT
>CADBRC010000383.1 GCA_902796985.1 uncultured Spirochaetaceae bacterium | reverse complement strand
GGCTGCATACGGATTTCCTTGATTTTCAATACTTTCTGGTTCTTCTTGGAGTCACGGAGTTTTTTCTCCTGTTCGAACTTGTATTTTCCGAAGTCCAGTATCTTACAGACCGGCGGATTTGCGTTCGGCGATACTTCAACAAGGTCGAGCTCCTGCTCTCTTGCCATTTTGAGGGCTTCTAGCGTGGGTACAATGCCCTTCTGGTTACCTTCATTATCAATGAGCCTTACCTCGCGCACGCGGATGTTTCCGTTTATGCGCATTCCCTTATTGTCAGCCAACGATCCTCCTTGTGCGTCCGGCCATATCGTCCTCGCGCACATATTCTGTAAAATGCCTTGTGTTAAGCATATTCGCTATATTATCATAAATTATATGGATTTGTCTAGGGTTTTGCTGCCTCTTTCGCATATAAAAATGGACAAAAGCACTGCGGCGGCCAGCATCACTGCCACGGTCGCGATCCAGGCGGACGCGGGGTAGGCCAGGAACCAGAGCGATTCCGCAAGCGGGGGGAGGGCAGGGAAGACGAGCATTCCGACCGCAAAGGCTGCGGCGAGTGGCTTTTTCTGTACCTTGATGCTCCTGCAGAGTCCAACACAGCACAGGGGCAGGAGGACGATGTGGGAACAAATCAGCACGGGCTTAACGAGAAGTCGGAAGAATGAGAACCGCTCTTCCCCGGTGATGACCCCGTAGGGCAGGTAGGTCATGTAGAAGGCTGCGAGCACCACGAGCAGCGCAAAGGCCCTGTCGGACTTTTCCCTTCTTGAAATCAAAAAGTAAGGGCCGCAGAGCAGGACTGTCGGAAGTACGATGTCTTTAATCAGTGTATGGATGTATATCCGGCTGAACACGGGTACAAAGCGGTATGCAGTAAAGATGAAGAACTCATCTATGATGCACCAGGCGAGGGCAGGAAAGAAGCCCAGACAGAATGCGAGCCAATAGGATCCTTTTGCCAGAGGCGAGCGCAGGAAGAAGAGAAGCAGGCAGGGCACGGCGAGAAGGAGAAACGCGTACATCTCATGCCCCCTGCATCTGCCGTGCGAATTCCTTGACGAGCGCGGGGATGAGGGTTTCGATCTTGCCCTCGCAGCTTGCTCCGGAGGCGTTTTTATGTCCGCCGCCGCCGAACTTGGCTGCAACCGCGCTTACGTCAATCTTGTCCTTTGAGCGCAGGCCGAGCGTACAGTTCGTATCGCTTTCCTGCCTGACGAAGGCGACCGCCTCTACGCCTTCCACCGCGAGCATCAAAGAATAGAGTGCGTCTGAATCCCTGCCTTCCTGTCCGTACTTCTTAGTATCTTCCTGGGTTTCCCAGCTGACGACAAGCTTGCCGGAGATGTGCCGCTCGGCCCTGTCCAGCATGATTCCGAGGAGTTTACGGGTGTTCCAGGGCTTGCCTCCGGACATCTCCTGATAGGTTTCACGAGGGTTGCTGCCCGCATCAACGAGCCGTGCCGCCGCGCGGAAGACTTCTGCATCTTTTGTTCCCAGATAGCGGAAAAAACCCGTGTCCGTTGAAAGCCCAAAGAAGAGGGTTTTTGCCTGCTCCGTATCCGGTGCGCCGACCAGCGCCTCGTAGAGCTGCTGGACGAGCAGTGCGGCGGCGGGGGATGTCGGGTCGATTATTGCAGCTCCGTTTCCTGCGGAGGCGGTCTTGTGGTGGTCTATAATGAAGGTATCCAGCCCCTCCAAGGCCTCCTTCATCTCGTCCCCCAGGCGGGAAAACTCGGAGCAGTCCACGATTATGAGTCCCGTTCTCTTCCTGTCTTCCTGAGACATGAAGGGCGGCTCATTTGTGAAGAGGGGGGCGAACTTCTTGACCTCGCTGCGCTTGAAGGGCCCGTAGTTGAGCAGGATGCACTCCTTGCCGAAATGCTCCAGTATGTAGGAAACCCCGATGCTGCTTGACATGCAGTCCCCGTCAGGCTCCTTGTGGCCGATGACAATGAAGCGTCCGTATTTGCCGATAAAATCCCTGAAGGATTCGACTTGTTCTTGAGAGAGGCTGATCATATTGTTCCGAGCTGATGATACTGTAAGGATGACAATTTGTAAATATTAAAAACATAACGCCGCCACAGGAATTCCCTGTGGCGGCGCATATTATGCAGTCGTAGAACTTGACGTCGAGGGTCGTTGCGTCCTGGCTGACTCCGGCATCATAGCCGTTGGGAGCAACTGCCCACACGTCATCGCCCTTGTCCGTCGGGACGGTCAGAATAACCTTGTAGAACTCGCCGTTCTTGTAGAAAATGGTCATCAGGTTATCAATCGTCTTGATCTTGTTGCGGAAGAAGAGCTTGTGGGTCTTGTGGGCCTCAGGGGTAACGCCCTGGTACGCCCAGCTCTTCGGGATGCTGACCTTGCCAACCTTGTAGCCGGCCTTCTCGTACAGAACCGTGTATGCGTCAACAGAATCGTAAATCCGTGAGACGACGAAGGTCTGGTAGGAGATGTCCGAGACATTGTCACCGTGATCCCAGATCTGCTTGCTGGCGGTACCCTGTGCGACGGCTGAGGCAATCAGTCCGGCGGCAAGAACGATAGCGAACAAAAGCTTTTTCATGTGCATTCCTCCATGCAATCTATAATGCGTTATATGGGCTAGGCTTACGGTATAAGGGCCAGCATTATGGCCTTTATCGTATGCTTTCGGTTCTCGGCTTCGTCCCATACCTTACTCTGCCCGCTCTCGAACAAGTCTTCTGTGACTTCCTCGCCCTTCACGGCTGGCAGGCAGTGCAGGAATATGGTAGAATCCTTTCCCGTGGCGGCCATCAGGGCCTTGTTCACCTGAAACGGCCTGAGTTCCTTGAGACGCTCATCCTTGAGCGCCTCTTCACCCATCGAAACCCATACATCAGTATAAAGGCAATCCGCGTTTTTGACAACCGAAATTTCGTCTGAAACCGAAATTTTTGCCCCGGACGCGGCTGCGAAAGGCCGGCATATCTCCAGTATGTCGGCGGCGGGGGAGAGGCTTTTCGGACAGAACATCGCGAAGTCTATCCCCAGCTTGGCGCATATCAGCATCAGTGAGCGCGCCATGTTGTTGCGCCCGTCCCCGCAGAAGCAGAGCTTGAGCCCCTTGAGCGTTCCGAACTGCTCCTTGAGCGTCATTACGTCGGCCAAGACCTGAGTCGGGTGGAAGGAATCGGTCAGTCCGTTTATGACCGGAACCCCCGAGTACCTGGCAAGCGCTTCCACGTGCTCCTGCTTGAAGCCGCGGAACTCTATCGCGCTGAACATCCTTCCCAGTACGCGGGCCGTGTCCTGCACGCTCTCCTTGCCGCCGAGCTGGATGTCGTCGGTGGACATGAAGACCGGGTGGCCGCCTTCCTCTCCGAAGGCGGTCTCGAAGGACGAACGGG
>CADBRC010000382.1 GCA_902796985.1 uncultured Spirochaetaceae bacterium | reverse complement strand
GTAGCCTACGCTGCCATCGGGCCCGACTGCCGCAGGATGGTAGTTCCCCTGTGCATCGTAGAAGCCCGCAGTCCCGCCGTAGCCGCCCAAAGCCGCAGCCTGCCTGCTCAGGGAGGCCACCTGGTCAAATATGGAAGATACGGCCGCATCGTCCGGGTCGTCTATCATCAGGTCGTTCAGAAGGGAAAGGGCTTTGTCATACATGCCCGCATCTATGTATTTCTGAACCAGGGCCAGAGTGTTCATCTTCTTTCTGGCAAGTTCCTCGGGGCTGAGCCTGGACTGGCCGCCCGCCGATGAGATCGCCTTTACGAGGAAAACACCTCCTGCCCCACCCCCAAGCCCCAAAAGCAGGGCAAGCAGGATGAAAAGCCATACCGGAGATTTCTTCTTTTTCTTTTTCTCTTCTTCTTCAGCCTCATCAGCTCCGCCCTCATCGGGAACGGCGGCGACGGGGTTTTCCGCTCCGGCAGAGGCCGCTGTAACGGAGGCAGCTTCCGGAGAAGCCGTAGTCCCCGTTTCCGGGGCAGCTTCGTCCGCCGAAGAAGAAAGGCTTGCAAGCCATTCGCGGGCGGACTGGCTGGATGAAGCCTGTTCCGGGGCCGGCTGTGCCACCGAAGGCTGCACAGGAACAGACTGCTCCACCGGGGCAGCAGACTCAGAAACGGAGACAGGTTCAGAAACGGCAGCAGGCTCAGAAACGGAGACAGTCTCCGGCTCCGGCTTGAGGTCGTAGGCGGACGGCAAGTCTGCGGCAGAAGGCAGTTCTGCAGCGGAGGGAAGGTCCGCAGCGGACGGAAGAGACTCGTCCTTGTGCTTTTCCTCGGCAAGGCGGGCAAACTGCATCAGATAGGATTCTGTCGTGGCGGCGGAACGGGCTGCCGCCGTTCCCGTACTGGCCCCTGCCGGCCTCGTGCTGGCAGTCGTCCTTGTGCTGGACGTGCCTGATCTCGTAGCGGCAGTAGCTGTCCTCGCTGTTGTTGAGGCAGCCCTTGTCGTGGCTGTCCTGGAAGCCGCAGTCTTGGTCGCAGAGGCGGTTTTCACGGCCGTGCTTTTGGCACGGGCCGTTGCGGTGCTTTTACTTGCAGTAGTCTTGGAGGCAGCGGTCTTCGCAGCAGCCGTCCTGGACGGAGTAGCCGCGGTCTTGGTTGATGCCCCCCTAGTCACAGTGGTCTTTCCCGCGGCAGCAGTTTTTTTCTCCGTGGTGCCTGTCTTGGAGGCAGAAGCCTTCCTGGTCGCCGTCTCCTTCTTCTTATCAGTTGACTTTTCCGTAGCCATATCCCCTCCCGATGGCGTTCATATCCTTATTCCAGCTCAGACTCGTATCCGTAGTCCACGGTACCCTCGGCACCAGCGGACATATTCTCCGATGCGGCATCCTGCAGGGAAGACGCGACATCCTCAAGGAGCTTCTTGCGGCGGGCGGCTTCCTCCTGCTCGAGCCTCGCCCGCTCAGCGGCGACCCGCTTCTCCTCTTCCTTCTGCTTGCGCTCCTGCTCCACGCGGATGGCCTCGGCCTTCTCCTCGTTCTCCATCTGCTGGGTCAGCATGCTTATGATTGTCTTTATGGAATTTCCTTGGGGAGTCTCAGGTTCCAGCCCCAGGTAGCTCACGTAGTCAGCCTTGCTGTCTGCGTACTTGCCGGCCTTGAGCCTGGTATTGGCGCGGTTCAGCACGGGGGCAGCATACGAAGGGTCGGCCGCTATGGCCATGGAGTACCAGTTCTCGGCAGCGGAGTAATTGCCCATCGCGAAAGAGATGTTGCCCGCGTCAAAGGCGATGACCTTCTTGTTCGTACCGGGCGCGTCCATGCCCCGCTCCAGCACGGCGAGGCCCTTCTCATACTCCTTCATCTGCTGGTAGCAGAGGGCGAGGTAGATGTATGCCTTGGGATTCTCTCCCGACTCGACGGCCTTCTCAAGGAGGGGGACGGCCTCGGAGAACTTACCCGTCCTGAAAAGCTCCTCCCCGCTGGAAAAGGACTGGGCATGAAGGGCAACACCCGCCGCCAGCATCAGGGGGAACAAGACAAACCTTCTCAAATCAAATCGCGCCATCGCACTGCCTCCGCAATCATTGACATATTCTCATAAAAGAGCTAATCTTTCAACTGCTAACTACAAAAGCAACGCTGGGCTTTTGGGGTAACAGGCAATAAGAAGACAAATCAAGGTGGTCTTTTCTAGCAATGGACAACATAGGGACAGTAATTGCATTCGCGGTCGTCATAGCCATATTGGTCATCGTGTGCTTCATTATAATGAAGACCCTCCTCACTCCTAAGAAAATCGGCAGTATCCAGAAATTAATTAAGATGGGCAAGGCACAGCAGGCCCAGAAGGTCGCCAAGGCCATCTTGACAAAGGATCCCAAGGACTACGTCGCCCACTACTGGCTCGGAGAGGCCTACATGGCGGAGAACAAGACGGAGCTGGCTTTTCTGGAATTCAAGAGTGTCGCCCAGCACATGGTCTTCGACGGCTCCGTTCCCGAAACCAGCTTCCGCAAGAAGCTGGCAAAGCTGTACGTCAAGTATAATGACAATGAGAACGCGCTCAAGGAGTACCTGCTCCTGACCAAGCAGGAGCCCAAGAACCCCGAGAACTATCTGGAGTGCGGCCGGCTCTTTGAAGAGGCAAACGACCAGGCGGCTGCGATGGGGGCATTCCAGAAGGTCATACAGCTCGCTCCCCGCAATGCAAAGGCCTATGCGGCACTGTCCAACCTCTATGTCCATACCAAGCAGTTCGTGGACGCGAGGAAGGCAATAGACACCGCTATAAAGCTCGCCCCGGAGTCCCCGTCCAATTACTACTATCTGGGCAAGATACTCAAGGAAACGAACGACTACCCGGGCGCAGTCAAGGCCTTCGAGAAGGGGCAGCGCGATCCGGAGTTCAGGCAGAGGTCCCTCATAGAAAAAGGCAGCTGCTATATGCTGGCAGGACAGGTAGACATGGCGACCTCGGAATTTGAGCATGCCGTCAGGAGTGCGAAGAACGACAGCAGCCAGGAGACTCTCTACGCCCGCTACTTCCTCGCCGACTGCTACGAGAAAAACCACAAGATAGAAGAAGCCATTGAGCAGTGGACAGAGATATCAAAAAAGAATCCTAAATTCCGTGACGTTCCTACCAAGCTCAACCAATACAAAGACGTTCAGACCAACGACAGCATGAAGGAGTACCTGACTGCGACCCCGCAGGGCTTCCTGGAGATTGCCAAGAAAGCGGCGAAGACAGGCTTCAACCTGGTCTCGATGAACATAGAGAGCACCAAGTACGGCTGCCTCATGCTGGCTACCGAGGAATCGGCGGAGAGCTGGAAGAATGCCCGCAAGCAGGTATGGCTCGTGCAGTTCTACCGGACGAGCAAGCCGATACAGGAAGCCGCCGTCCAGAAAGTCGCCGACGTACTCAAGGAGAAGAAGTACTACAAGGCTGTCATATTCTCCTCTGCCGGCTTCGAGATAGAGGCAGTGAACTTCGCAGAAAACAGGCCCATCGTTCTGGCCGGAAAAGAGATGGTCGAGAGCATCCTCTCCAGGGCCGGGATCTAGAACATGCGTTTTCTGTGCGTCTCCGACCAGATAGATCCCCTCATCTACTCCACTGTTCTCAAGGAACGCTACGAGGACGTGGATGCGGTGTTCTGCGCAGGTGATTTGCCAATGGATTACGTGGACTTCATAGTGACAAGCTTAGGAAAGCCCACGTACTTCGTGTTCGGTAACCATGATTTGACGGAGTTCGACTACTACCGGAGGGGCGGCAGGGCGGATCCGACTCCCAGCGCACCGTTCGGGGATCCCACGATGAGCCATGCGCACGGGGGCGATTACGTGAGCAACAAGAGCCTCCGGGTCAAAAAACTGGCCTTCACATTGCCGAACGGTTCCAGCACCCCCCTCCTGATTGCCGGGGTTTCCGGCTCCATGAGATACAACAACGGCAAAGACCAGTACACCGAAGGCGAAATGAAGCGGCAGCTGCTCATGCTGGCCCCAAAGCTCCTCTGGAACAAAATCCGTTATGGCCGCTACTGTGACGTGTTCCTGACCCACGCCTCCCCCCGGCACATCCATGACAAGGAAGACCCCTGCCACAAGGGATTTGAATGCTTCAACTGGTTTATACAGAAATTCAAGCCTGCCCTGCTCCTGCACGGGCACATACATCTTTATGACCTGGCTACCCCAAGGACCACGGTCAGCGACATGACCACGGTCGTGAACGTATACAGCCACATAGTCATAGACTTCAATCCTATTTTCACGGACAAAGGAAACTATGCAAACTCAAACATTACTATCCTCTCAGACCGATGAGGACTTCAACAAGGCCCGCAACAAGGCCTTGTTCAATGAGATACAGCACCTTCTGAGGCCGGATGAGGCCACCCTCATCTCATTTTCCGACATACGCAAGCTCCTCAAGCCCAAAAACGAGGTCTACGTCGGGATGCAGATAGTCCCCGTGGACAAAATCGTCGGCAGCGAGGGCCGCTACAAGGACTTCGACAACCACTTCTTTCCCAAGAGCCGCTTCCTGAAAAGCCGCTGGGAGCACGTGGACATGGCGCACCTGCAGGACATCACCCTGCCCCCCATAAGCCTCTATGAGGTCGGCGGTCTGTATTTTGTCCGAGACGGCAACCACAGGGTTTCCGTCGCAAAGGCACAGGGGGTGGAAAACATCGATGCAGACGTAGTAAGCCTCCAGAGCGAAATCAAGTTCAAGACCGGCATCTCCAAACAGGACATGGTCAGGCAGGTCATAAACTACGAGAAGCGGGTTTTCTACGCAGAGACCGCCTTCGGAGACATAACGGACTGCTGGACCCTGGACTTTTCGACCACAGGTCAGTACGACCTCATCTACAATCACATCCTCATCCACAAGTACTATATAAACCAGGGCGTACAGGGGGAGATTCCCTTTGAGGACGCGGTGTCAAGCTGGTTCCAGAACGTCTATCTGCCGGTCATAAAGGTGATTGAGCGGCAGCATATCATCCGCCTCTTCAAGGGCAGGACAAAAAGCGACCTCTATATCTATCTGATAAAATACTGGGACGAGCTCAAGCAGAAGTTCGGCAACGACTACAGCCTGGACCTCGCGGCACGAAACTTCAAGGATGAGAGCAGGAAGCACACCCTTCTCGGAAAGATACGGAACGCCGTCGCCCGCAGAAATATGAAGAAGCTCCTGACTCCCGCAGGCAGCACCCAGAAAGAGGACTAGGACAGCCTTAAGCCAAAGCCCCCAGGCAGTCCAGCTCCCCGCCGGAGGCAATCGACTCCGCAAGGCAGTCCCCGATGACCAGGCTGACAAGGCTGCCGCCCGTCGGCTCAGCTTTGCCTTCAAGCGGGCACTCGACGTGCAGGTAGTTCCCGGTCACGGCGTGCAGCACTCCTTCCCTTTGGTTCCGGCTCCGCTCGACGACCGCCGTGAGCGTCCTGCCCTCCCACTGCCTGACATAAGAAATCTTTCCCTCGACGGCCTTCCTTGTAAGCCATGCGACCCGCTCCCCCTTCACCCGCTCAGGTACCTGCCCTTTCATGCCTTGGGCTGGGGTTCCGGGGCGGGCAGAGAATGGAAAGGCGTGAATCCATGCAAAAGACGACCGTCCGCACAGTTCCTGCGTCGCCGCAAAGTCCGCCTCGCTCTCGCCGGGGAAGCCCGCAATGATGTCGCAGGAGATGAAAGGGTTTTCCTTTATGCCCCGGAGCATCTCTATCGCCCTGTCCACGTGAGAAAGGGCATGAGGCCGCCTCATCGCTTTAAGGATCCCGTCGCTGCCCGACTGTATGCTCAGATGAAAGAAGGGCTGCACGCGGGGATGGGCAAGCACCGCGCAGAGCCCCGCGTCAATGCTCTCGGGATAGAAGCTTGAAACCCGGAAAAAAATATGATCCGTCTCCGCAAGCAGGCTTTCCAAGAGCAGGGCAAAGCCTCCTGTCCTCCCCTGTCCGTCTGTTCCCCGCCACTGGCTCAAATTCACGCCGGTAAGAACGGCTTCGTTAACCCCGGCCCGCTCCAGCTCCTGCGCGCGCTGGACGGCCTCTTCAAGAGGCAGGGAAACCGAAGCTCCCCGCGCAATATGTATGCGGCAGTAAGAGCACTCGCAGTCGCAGCCATCCTGAACCTTCAGGCTCGCCCTGCTGTGCTTCTGGAAGACGCTCGTATAGAGGGTAAAGGCATTGGCCGGGGGCAGCTTCCGCTTTTTAACGGGTGCTGCCGGAGCAGACCGGGAAACGGCAGCAGCAATGAATGAATCCAAAGCCTCGTGGCGAAAACGTCCTTCCTCCACAGAGAGGCTTCCTCCGTTCCCCATTTCTGCAGGGAGCAGGGAGAGGATAAACTTGCCCGTGCCGGGGATGACGGAAATCCGTTCCGGACAGACAGCACGTATAGCTTCTGCATCCACAGCTGCCCAGCAGCCGGTCACGACGATAAGGGCAGCCGGGAACCGGTCAAGCATCAGGCGGATAAGCCTCCGGGCCTTTTGCTCCGCCTTGCCGGTGACCGTACAGGTATTCAGAACGGCAAGGATGACTCCCGGTGATACCGGAGCCGCAGCCGTGAGGCAGTCCATCTCTGTGGAAAATCCTGCTTTGGAGAAAAAACGGGCCGCCCCCTCACTTTCATCGTGGTTCAGGCGGCAGCCCAAGGTTTCAAAATGTATGATTACAGGTGTTTCTGGCACCGTTCCTTTCCGCTCTTCGCGTCCGCCAGGTTCCCGTTCAGGGCGAGGGCCTTGTCATAAGCCTCTATCGCCGACGTATACTCCTTGCACATCTCGCGGGCATAGCCGAGCCTGGTCCAGTAGTCGGCCCGATCGGGCTTGTTCCTGACGGCGGTTGTCAGTGCGATGTCGGCATGCTGGAACTTGGACTGCTTGATGTAAATCTCTCCCATGAAATAGTAAGAGAGGACATAGTCACCCTCGCTTTCACGGGCGTTGGAGACATAGCGCTGGAAATAGGAGAGGGCTGCGTCGTTCTTACCGAGGTAATACTCGGCCTCGCCCAGAGCCTCTATAATCCGTATGTCGTACGAATTCTGCTTGCGGGCCTGGAGTCCCCGCTCTTCGGCCTGCAGATAGCGCTTCTGCCGGAGCAGGGACCAGATGAGGACGCTGTATGCGTCCATGTTGGCGGGGTTCGCCTTTATCTCCTGTTCACAAATCACAATTGCGACATCGTACTGCCGGTTCCTGTACAGCTGCAGGGCATCCCGCTGCGCCGTGGACTGCGCGGAAACAGAAAGGGACAGCCCGGTCATCAGCAGCGTCACAAAGCACAATCTTTTCAAAAAAACAAAGCTACATCGCACCATACAAGTCCTCCCTGTCTCACTGGCCCTCATCGCCGCCTGCGGCAGACGGAACGCCAGAGTCCTCGGACTGCACATTCACGTCCTCAAGCATCGTACACTTGCCGGAAAAAGCCGCACCGCTCTCAAGGACAACTTTGCGGGAAGAGATGTCTCCCTTGACGGACCCCGTAGACGTGATGTAAATCAACTGGGCGGCATCAATGTCGCCGATGACCTTGCCCCGCACGTAGACCCGGCTGGAAACGATATCGGCATCCACGACGGCTTCAGTGTCAATCAGCAGGTCGCTCGCTGACTTAATGCGGCCGGAGACCCTCCCCTTTATGAAAAAAGGCTTGTCAAAGCTGATGTTTCCCTTAAAGGTTATGTCCGAAGCAAGGACCGTGTCGAAGTCCTCCTCGTCCGTGTCAAACTTGTCCAAAGCCTTTCCGTTTATATCAATAGCCATTTGCACACATTGTAACGATTAACAGGTCCCTCGTCAATTCCTTGCCGGATAACCTGATGAATGCCACTTGCTTAGACTCGTTTCATAAAAACTGTTTTCGGTGTTTTTTTCCGTCGATACTTGACAAAAAAACGCATAATTTGCAAAATACTGCAAAGGAAGTATATAAGGAAGTATATATATGAACGATGATGATATATTGACGATAGACGAAGTTGCAAAGTATCTGCGCGTAAGCGAACGGACCGTGTACGAATGGGCGCAGAAAGGGGACATACCGAGCGGCAAGATAGGGACGGTATGGAGGTTCAAGAAGACCGAGATTGAAAAATGGGTCAACGACAAGCTTTCTTCCCCACAGCCAGTAAAAAACGTCGATATCTCCGTACAGATAAAGAACATCATCTCCCCGGAAAGAATTGTCTTTATGAGCCACCCGACAAGGAACGACTCGCTGATAGAGCTGTCGGAGAACCTTGCAACGGCCCCGCAGGTTAAAGACGGAAAGGAACTCAAAAAGGAAATACTCAAGCGGGAAGAGCTTATGTCCACGGCGATCGGAAGGGGCATAGCAATTCCCCATGTCCGCCTCGCCTCCGTCACCGACCTCGTGATGTCCGTCGGCATCTCTACGGTCGATGTCATAGACTTCAATCCCATCGACGACGTGCCTGTCCGCCTGATGTTCATGATTGCCGCCGCCTACAACCAGCACAGCTACTACCTGCAGACACTCTCCTACTTCAGCTCCAAGCTCCGCAGCATCGAGCTGCATGACGCCCTGCTCGCGGCAACCAGCCCTGAAGAGGCCTACAGGCTCCTCATACAATAAGACCGCTTTCTTAAAAAAGCACAAAAAAGGCATCCCGGGGAAATCCCACAGGATGCCTTTTCTTTTATGTCAAGCCCTGCCTCTGATTAGCGCTTGTTCACCCTGTCCTTCAGGGCCTTTCCAGCCTTGAACTTGACGTTCTTGGAGGC
>CADBRC010000381.1 GCA_902796985.1 uncultured Spirochaetaceae bacterium | reverse complement strand
GCAGGACGGACGACGGCACTGAACGGAATGCCGGATAGTTCTGGATGTTGGAGCTGAGCCATTCTGCGAGGGCGAACACGAATACTGCCGGTATGAGGGCTGCGGTATTTTTCCGCGCGAGAAACACTGCGGCAAGTGCAGTCCAGCCCCTTCCGCTTGAAACGCCCGGCACGAATGACGAGAGGCGGAGGGCGAGGACGCAGCCGCAGAAAGCTCCGTCCGCCGCGGCGATGAGCCATGCGAGGCTCCGGTAGCGTGCCGTGCGGATTCCCTGTGCCTCCAGCATGTCTGCATCGCTTCCGGTAATCCTGAGCGCGAGTCCGGGACGTGTGAGAAGCAGGAAGGCGACTTGCAGCAGGGAGAGGGCGTAGCAGGCGATGCTCGTCACCGTCCGTGCCGCCGCCGGGTCGAACTTGAACGCGGGGCCGTACAATACCCCCCTCGTGCCGAACAGCACGGATGAGAGCAGGGAGACGCTTGCGCCGAAGAGCATGTTCATCGCGAGCGAGACCAGAAACATGTTTGCATTGAAGCGGGATGCGGTTTTTTCCAGGGCAAGCACGACCAGCATGCAGACGCTGAGCGTGAGGAGCACGGCAAGGACTGCGTTCCCCGTTGCGACCGTGAGCGCATAGCAAAGGAAGGCCCCCAGGTTTATCATGTATTCCAGGAACATCGCCATGGGGCCTGCGTACTCGCTTATCAGTGCGCCGAGCGTGACGATGAGGAGGGGGGCTGCGATGTTGATGACCGAAAGAAAAGCATTCACTTTCTGCCTCCTTTTTTGCCCCGTAACCCCCTGATGTATGTCAGTGAGACGGAGAAGAGGATTATTCCCTGCACGATTCCCGCGATGTCAAAGTCAAATCCCTGCGTCAGCGACACGCGGGAAGCCGATGTGAATATCCATGCGAGAAGCAGGGAGACGGGAATGGTGGTAAGCGGGTTTGATCCGGAAATGAGGGCGACGTTGAGCGCGTTCCAGCCCATGTTCAGGTAAAAGCCCTTGTGGCAGGTATAGTAGCAGCCCGTGACGGCGAAAAAGCCTGTCAGGGCGTGCAGTGCGCCCGAGATGGCGAGCGCGCTGTATGAGTTTGCCGCCGGGCTGTATCCTGCGAAGCGGGCAAAGGTCGGGGCGGTACCCCATACCTGCATCCGTGCGCCGTAGCTGCTTCTGAATATGACATGCCATGCGGTCAGGCAGACTGCGATGGCGGCGAAGAAAGCCAGTGACAGGGGGGAGGGGGGGAGCAGCTGGGGCAGGCGGTATTTTTCCGCGATGTAAGGGAGGGCGAGCAGGTTTGTCATGCTTGCCGATCCGCTCGACGTGATGAGCCCGTCGATAATCGGGATGATGGCGGCGGAGACCAGAAAGCTGGTCAAGAGCGGCTTTGCCTCCCGCTTTTCTTTCAGGAATGCGGACACGGCCGCCAGTGCTGCGCCTGAGGCGGCAGACAGGAGCAGGGCTATGGGAATGGCGAGGGCGGGGGGCAGGCTGAGGGCGTTCAGGACAAGGCAGGCGGTGAAGCCGCCGGTGTATACCTGTCCTTCGCCCCCCAGGTTCATGTTCCCGCTTTTTATCGATATGGCGGAGCCTGTTCCCGCCAGCATGAGGAACGATGCCGTGCTGAGCATGCTGCCGAAGTTGTAGGCGGACGTGAAGCTTCCGAAGAAGAGGCTCTGCAATGCGGCTGCCGGTGTCCTTCCGAAAATGAGGATGAGTGCGCAGCAGGCGGCCAGTGCGAGGAGGATTGTCGCCGCCGCGCGGGTCAGCTGCATGCCGTCCTGCCGTTTCATGCCGCCCCCTGAGATTCTCTGGAAAAAATCAGCGAGGTCATTCCTCCCTCAAGTCCGTAGACGCGGGAGCAGCGCGAGAGGGGGAAGTCCTCCGCTCCGAGCAGCAGTATGGCCTTGCCCTGCGAGGCGAGCGTCTCCAGCTTCCTGCACAGGCGGCCCTGTGACGCTATGTCAAGCCCGTGCATGGGGTTGCAGAGAATCAGGAAGTCCGGATTTGTGGAAAGCTCCCGTGCCAGAATGAGCCTCTGGAGCATACCCCCGCTCAGTGCGGAGCATTTCTCGCTGAGCTCTATCGTTATGCCAGCTTCATCGACGAGCGAGCGGGCGAGCTTTTCCTTGTCCCTTTCGTTTTTCTCATACACGCTGAGCATCTGCAGGACGGTCAACGCGGGGTTGGAGGCCCGGTAGTTCTTGTCCGAGGGGACGATGGCTCCGCCGTGCTGCCGTATGAACGATGCGGAGAGCCGTCGTTTGGAAAGCTTTTCCTCCGTGCTCCTGCCCTGCCTGTCAGTGAAAAGGAGACTGCCGTTTTCTTTTCCGCCCTCAAGGCCCGTCAGAAAGTCTTCCAGCGTCTCCATCGCGGCTTCCTTGACCCCGGTGACGGCGGTGATTTCTCCGTAGCAGAATTCGATTGTCGCATTGAGCAGGGCGGGCTTGTTCCTGGACTTTACGCTTGCACCGGAAAGCCGAAGGCAGGGCCTGCTTTCACCGGGCGCGGGGAAATTCGGTGCATGGGCTGACAGGCTTTCATCCTGCGCCGTGCCCTGTATGCCGGAGTTGTTCTGGCAATATTCCTTGTAGGCTTCCCTGCTTTTAAATTGCCTGACAAGTTCCCCGTCCTTGAGCAATGAAATTGTGTCCGGGTACGTGACGGCTTCAGAATAGGAGTGGGTTATGACGATGACGTTCATTCCGCTGTCGGCGTATTCCCTGAGCTTTACGTACAGGGCCTTGCGCTCTTCGACAGAAAGAAAGGCGGACGGTTCGTCCAGAATGAGGCAGGAAGGCTTCCGCATGAGCGAGCCAATCAGCGAGATGTAAAAGCGCATGTTACCGCCCAGGTCGCGGACTTTTGTTTTCAGCTGGAGCTGCGGACACCAGAAGTCTTTCAGCCTGAGCAGTTCGCGTGAGGGCGGCCTCAGGAAGAAGCTTGCTTTGCTGTCGCTCCCTGTTTTAAGGATGATGTTTTCCCAGGCGCTCAGGGACTCTGAGAGGAGGGGCCGCTGGCGGACGAGGACTATCCCCTGTGCGAGCGCATCGGCGGCAGAGGTGAAAGCCTGCTCCTTCCCGTCCAGCAAAATGCTGCCCGCTGTCGGAGCAAGGCTTCCTGCAAGCATATTCGCGAGCGTGGATTTGCCCGCCCCGTTCTCGCCGACAAGCGCATGTATGCTTCCCCCTTTCAGCTGTACGCTCACGCCGTGGAGCGCGGTTTTGAGGGGGTATGCTTTTGTCAGCGAGACGGTTTCTATATCCATTAGTTCAATGAGTCGGGCAGGTCCACTTTTCCGCTGCGAAGACCGTCCGTCAGCTCCTTCATCTTGTTCCTGATGTCCTCGTTGACGTGCTTGATGTAGTTCTCGTCGCTGTCAAAGAATTCCGCGTATCCTTCCTTGAAGCCGACTTCCCTGACCGTTCCCCAGGGAGTCTCGCCCGCCAGGTATTGCAGGGTGGTCTCCTTGGCAGCCTTGGCCTGTTTGGTCATGCAGCAGGAGATAATCGTGCCGGGGGCTTTCTTGAATCCGTTCTCGTCGAACCAGACGATGTGGATTCCCCGCTCGCCCGCCGCGGAGATGACCCCCTGCGAGGCTCCGCCGCAGATGGGGAGGATTACGTCTATTCCTGCGTCACAGAGTGCGTTCGTTATCTCCGCACCCTTGGATGCATCGTACCAGTTGCCGACAATCCTGAACTCGCAGCTTGTTCCTGCGTATGCATCGGCTGCTCCCTTTGCGAAGTAGGGGTGCAGGATGTTGTTCATTATGGGGTACTCCTGCGCTGCAACGAGGGCGACTTTGTGGCTCTGGGAAGAGAGACCGGCCATGTAGCCCGAGATGTAGGCCTGTCCCCGCTGGTTGTAGCTGACCGTGTAGATCTGCTCGTTGCCCTCGAGGGCGGCATCCAGGAAGATGAACTTCTGCTTGGGAAACTGCTTGGCGATGGGGGCCGCGATTTCCGGCATGGAGGGGTTGGACGAGATGATAAGGTCGTATGTTCCCGCCGCTGCAAGCGATGTCAGCTTACCGGGCCACTCTGCCTGGTTCGTTCCCGCCTCCATTATATATACGTCCGCCTTCTCTGCATCGGATGAGGCTTTGGCATTGAACTCGTCTATCGCCTCCTGAACGCCTTCCGCAAAGTGGGCGTAGGTCGGGGAGTCTGCCATGATGCCGGGAATGAAGACCGCGACCGACGCGGCTTTCTTGCTTTTGCCGCCTCCGCAGGCAGAAAGGAACAGAAGGGGACTTGCCAGTAAGGAGAGCACAGCACATTTTTTGAACAATTTCATCGTTATGTAACCTCTTGCGAGACTATAGTTCGATATCAAATTATTGTCAATAGTTTTATGTCGAACTATTGCTCTTTTTTGAGGAATTACCGTCGATGTTCCCGTTCAGCTTAACGAGGAGGCGGAGCAGCTCTTCCTTTTCGTCCGGGGAGAATCCCTTATAGTATGTCTCCAGCAGCTCCCGTGATATGGCGGATGTCAGCGCGTTGTATTCCTTTCCCTTTTCGGTCAGCGATACGTACTTCATCCGGCTGTCGCTCTCGTCAGTCTCTTCCTTTATGAGCCCTTCATCCCGAAGCTTCTTTATCAGGACCGTCGTCGTGGACTTGTTGCGGTTTATGACCTGGGCCACCTCACCCATTTTCATCCTGCCCCGCTGGGAGAGCAGGTAGAGGATGAAGCCGTGGGACGAGACGAAGTTGCCTTTCTCCGCCAGCCTCCTGCCCGTAAACTCGGCTGACAGCGTGTGTATATGTGAGATCAGCGAAGGGAGG
>CADBRC010000380.1 GCA_902796985.1 uncultured Spirochaetaceae bacterium | reverse complement strand
TGCTGGGTTCCCCTCTTCCGCGATGAATGTGCAAGCAACAAGCTCAAGCTGTTCGACTGGCTTTCTGACCAGAAGCTCGGCAAGCGGGACATAAGCGGCCGGGCCGACGACACGGACGAGGAAGACGAGCCCAGATCCAGGAAGGATAAGGACAAGGAAAAAGAGAAAGAAAAGGATACCAAGAAGGACAGGGACAGGAGACGGGACGAGGACAGGCCGTCTCCCAGGGACGATGACAACTGGGGCATCACCGATACCCCGCCGGTGGTACTGTAGAAAAATCTCCAGGAGGGGGCGGGACATCCCGTCCCCTTGAACTTTCCTGTATTTGAATTTACAATTCCCAAAACAAGCGGCAGGAAAAGCTGCCGGCAGGAGCAGAAGATGAAAAAGAGTGTTTTTGTTTTTCCCATATTGACGGCGGCTCTGATTACCCAAGGCTGCGTGAGCATTGACTTTGGCGACGGAAGCGGCGGCATGGGTGGAGGCGGAGGCTCCGGCGGAACAACCGCACAGGTAGAGAAGGATGCTGTCTGGAACTACTCGGCATCATCCCCAGTCTACGAGCTGGAGAGCGATACCGCGAGCCTGAGCATAAGCGGACTTCCATCCGGCAAGTACGTCTACATGACCAAGACCAACCCGTCGTCAACGGCAATCTCCGCCAGCTACACGCAGAACGTTGCATCGGCGGAAGGCATCGCCCTCGGACAGGCGGAAAGCGGCTCGGGCAGCGGCAGCGGCGGAGGCTCCGGTGACCTTCTCAATATCCTCATCTCCGTACTCGGCGCACTGCTCGGCGGTACCTCGTATACGAACGCAACGGGCTTCGTCCCCCAGATGAAATTCAGCTCCTTCGTCCCGCTGACGGCGACAAACCTCTCCTACGGAACTTCCGTCAAGACGACGATGATAGACCGCACGAACGAGCAGCTCAAGCTCTCCGTGGGCAAGACCACCAAGTCCATCTATGTGGACGATGACGCGAACATCTCGACCTTTGCAAAGAAGGATGCAACGCTCCGTGCGGTCGGGCGCTACTGCAACGTCTGGGTCATCGACGACTTCTATACCAAGGGCAAAGCTTCCGGGACCAAAGTCAACTCAGCCCTCTGCGAGACTTTCGCAGACAAATTCGATTCCCTCTACGGCAAGGTGAGGGAGTACTTCGGCGACGAGTCCGATGAAATCTACTATTATTATAACGGCGGCGAGTTCACGACCGAGAAGATGAGCCGGCTCTCCGACACGGGCATGTACGACCAGACCCACAATAAAGTCAACATCGTCATCTACGACATTGGCGGCGACGCAAACTCTTCGAATGGGGGCGGAGTCGTCGGCTATTTCTACGCAAAGGATTACTTCCCCAACGGGACGGACATCCAGAAGCTGACAGGCAAGGGCTACTCCCAGTCCGAGCAGGTGCTCAACTACTCCAACGAGGGCAAATATTTCTACGTGGATGCCAAGTACGCAGTCAATGACACGACGATGGTCTACTCCACGCTCGCCCACGAGTTCCAGCACATGGTGCACTGGAACCAGAAGACGATGAAGCAGGAGCTGGAGTCCGGATCCGGCTTCAACGAGATGCTGTCCATGCTCTGCGAAGACCTTGTGCAGTCCTTCCTGGGACTTGACGATGACGACAGCCCCAAGGCCCGCCTTCCCCTCTTCGAGAAGTGCTACCCGGACGCAGGCCTGGAGTACCGCGACTCCTCATCCTACCTGACCCTGCTCTCCTAGGCAAGCAATTACGCATTCGGCGCCTGGCTCGCACGGAACTTCGGCGGGGCTTCGCTCATAAAGAACATGTCCACCAATGCCTACGTGGACGCAAAGGCTATCGAGGCGGCGACGGGCAAGAGCATGGAATACCTGCTCAAGTGGTACACGGTTTCCTGCATAGACCGGAACTCTGACCGGATCGGCCCCGGCCACTCATTCAACAAGGCGGCGGGAGAGCTTTCGGCGATAAACCTCTGGACACTCGCTTCGACGCTCAAGGAAACCTATGCCGAAACGAAATCGTCCGGCTA
>CADBRC010000379.1 GCA_902796985.1 uncultured Spirochaetaceae bacterium | reverse complement strand
TTGAGGATTGCAAGGAGACGGCAGCGGAGAATTACATGAAGGTATCCTATAACTTCGCCGCAATAGACATATCCCAGTTTACGGACATCGCTGAATTCAAGAGAAACCTTGATGTCTCCGTGGAGCGGATAAAATCCTCCAAACGGATTGCCGGTATCGATGAGATATTTGTCCCGGGAGAAATAGAATCCAACAACTATGAGAAGTCCCAGCGCGAGGGACTGATTCTTTATGATGGCGTCTCCAACAGCATCTCCAGGACTCTCGACGAGCTCGGGATTCCCATGTCCCTGTCCGATTGCTCCTTCAAAAAAGATTTCTGAGAATTTTCCTGAAACGTATTGACAAAATATTTTGGAATCAATATTGTGTCAGTAAACCTATCTGATAACTAGGTAAACAAACATCAAAGAGCCGACCAGACAACTGGAAGTTCCATAATTAACGGATGAAGCGTGATTGTGCTTCATTGGACATGAACTTTTTTTGGAGGTCGGTTATGTTCTTGCAGATAAAGACACCTGAGACTTACATAACGGAGAACGGCATTGTCGCCAGGGCGGGGGAGTACATCTCCGCATACGGCAGGAAAGCGTTCGTCATTTCTGGTAAGACCGCGTTTGCGGCCATAAAAGAGAAATTCATAGGCAGCCTTGAGAAGAACGGAATCTCCGCTGATTCCGTAAATATCTTCTCCGGTTATCCCTCCCAGTCACAGTTCGATTCCTATGCGGCCAAGGCAAAGGAAGCGGGCGCGGACGTAATCGTAGGTATAGGCGGGGGGCGTGTGCTTGACACGGCGAAGGCCGTTGGCGACATCCTGGGGCTGCCGGTCGCCGCCGTCCCGACGGTCGGTGCGACATGCGCGGCCTGGGCTGCCGTGACGATCCAGTATGATGACATCGGGCGTTTCGTCAATTTCAGGAACAATGCCCATAGTGCCCGCCTGGTCCTTGCCGATCCGGAGGTCATATTGCGGTCACCCGTCCGCTACCTTCATTCAGGGGTTGTCGATACGTTCGCCAAGCTTTACGAGATAAGGCCCGTCAACGAGAGCCACCCGGAGAATATACCCTTTGACGTTGCCCTTTATGCGTCGGGGATTGCCTTTGACAGGCTTGTCGCAAAGACAATCAGCGCGGAAAAAGATGCGGAGAAAGGCGTGTTCGCAGGCGATGCCAAGGATGTCGTGGACTCCATAATTTACCTCGCGGGATTTGCCGGCAGCCTGCACACCGAGCTGAGCCAATACAGCTTTGCTCATCCGTTCTACCACAGCGCGACGCGGATTACGGGCACGCACGAAAAACTGCACGGCGAGATTGTCGCGACGGGAATAATAGTCCAGCTCCTGCTTGAGAAAAAACCTCAGGAAGAGCTTTCCCGCGCACTGGAGCTTTTCAGGAGCTTCGGAGACCTTTTCTCGCTCACTGACCTTGGGCTGGGCGAGAGTCAGGAGGAGCTTGCATCATCAGTCTCTTTCCTGGCAAAGGACATCAAGACATCGTTCGGTACGCCCTGGACTGAGGATGAGGTCAGCAATGCGCTCCTTTCGGCTGACGGCATAATCAAGGACTTCAGGAAATAGGGGGCAAGGATATGGCACTTAAAGCACGTAAGGCCGTCAGGAACATACCTCTCTACAAGCCCGCAAAGAGCATAGACAGCCTTAGGGCGGAGTACGGCTTTGACAAGGTCATCAAGCTCGCGGGCAACGAGAATACCCTGGGCTTCTCGCCCAAGGCCCTCGCCGCCCTGCAGAATTCCGTCTCCTACTACCCGGACGGTCAGGCCACATTGCTCAGGCAGAAGATTTCCGGAAAGTTCGGTGTTCCGTTCGACAACATAATCTGCGGCAACGGATCGTTCGAGCTGCTTTTCCTTGTCGCCCTGGCTTTTTTGGAGGAAGGGGACGAGACTGTCTCTGCCGTTCCCTCGTTCGGCTGGTACAAGAGCGCGACGGAGATTATGGGCGGAAAATTCATAGGGGTACCTGTCAAGGATGATTTTTCCGTGGACCTTGACGGTATCCTTGCCGCGATCAGCGGGCGGACCAAAATCATCTGGCTGTGCAATCCGAACAATCCGACGGGGACGGTGTTCAGCCATACCGAGCTGGAGGCCTTCCTTGCGAAAGTCCCGGATGACGTGGTCGTAGTTTCGGACGAGGCGTACATAGACTTCGTGAGCGAGGAGAACGCGGCATCTTTTCCTGACTCAATATCGCTTGTCAGGAAGCACAAGAATCTTCTGGTGCTCAGGACTTTCTCCAAGCTGGAGGGACTCGCGTTTTTCAGGAGCGGATACGGTTTTGCGGACGAGGAGCTTCTCTCATTCCTTAACAGGGTCCGCCTCCCGATCAACATAACCGGGCCGGCCCAGCTCGCCTCCATAGCCGCGCTGTCGGACGACGAGTTCCGCGACAGGACCATACGGAATGTCAGGAGAGGAAGGACGCGCTTTTACGAGGCGTTTGACCGGCTTGGCCTCTACTATGTCCCGTCGAACACGAATTTCGTCTTCTTCAGGACGGGAAAGGATTCCGTCACGCTTGTCAGGGAGCTTGAGAAAAAAGGTATCCTGGTACGTGCCGGGGAGGAGTATGGCTTCCCGGATATGCTGCGCATATCGGTGGGAACGGAAGAAGAGAACGACATCGTAATAAAAGAGCTTGAGCGGCTCTTGAAATAGATTTTCAAAGGAGAATTATATGAACAGGAATTTCAGGAAAAACATCACGGCCGGCATTGTCATAGCATCTGCCCTCCTTGTATTTGCCTGCGGCAAGGACAAGAAGGCCGGCGGGAGCAACGGCCTTCACAAAATCAAGGTAGGGGCCACGGCGACATCCAGCTTCATCAGCCCGCTCATAGAGATTGCCTCGGAGAAGGGCTACCTGAAGGAGTACGGCGTGGAGATAGAGGTACAGAAGATTGACCGTATAGCGGCCTTCGATGCCGTGGAGCTCGGCAAGCTGGACACCGTGTACTTTGAGCTTATCCCCGAGCTGAGCAAGGGTGCGCAGGGAGGAAAAATAAAGGTCATGGCCGGTACCGTCAGCGGAGGAATGGCCATAGCCGCCAACCACGATGTCGCGGAGGAGGCAAAGGATTTCAGGAACTGGAAGGGCAAGGTCATCGCGACCAAGCTCATATCGACCTCGGAGATGATTGTCAAGGATACCCTCAAGAGGGATTACGGGCTCGTCGAGGGGCGTGACTTCACCCTCAAGCTGCTTGACGGCGATGAGTCAATTCTCACCGCCATACACCAGGGCTCGGCAAAAGGCGGAGCGGACATAGGCTTCATCGGATCCACCGCCGTGCAGACAGCGATAAACCAGGGGGACGCTTATCTTTTCCCCGAGACCCATCTTAAGAAGGATTACGTCTGCTGCCGGCAGACCTTCAACCAGAAGACTGTCGATGAGAACCGCGACCACTATGTCAGCTACCTGAAAGGGCAGATACGCGCCTACAAGGACTACAGGACAGACAAGGAAGGCTCCGTCGCCTCCATGGTGCGGTCAACTGGCCAGACTACGGAATACATAAACGACTATATCTACGACAAGGTCGGAAGCCAGGATACCTCGTACAATCCTGACCCGAACTACAACGGAGTCCTTGGGGTATACGGCGTTATGCTGGAGTCAGCTTATGTCGACAGCGACAGGCCCCTCGCCGAGTTCTATGACATATCGGTTTATGCCGACGCGCTCCGCTCCGTGATAGCGCAGTTCCCTGACGACCAGTTCTATAAGGATATGTGGGCGTACTTCGAGGAAAACAACAACGAGTACCCGGATTTCAGCAGCAGGTTCACATTGTAGCAGGAGAATGTGAGCTTTGAATTCCCGGAGCCATTGTGCGGATTCCGGGAAGCAGAGCTCCCGTATGCGATGATGGAGGATGTGGATGGACAGTACGGAAGCAAACGCAATAGAGATAAACAATCTTTGCCTCAAATACTGGAGCGAGAACTCCATGTACGAGGCGCTCAGGAACATCAACCTGACCGTAAGGAAAGGAGAATTCATTTGTATCATAGGCTCATCGGGATGCGGTAAGTCAACTCTCCTCAGCGTCCTGTCCGGCCTGAACAAACCCAGCTCCGGTAACGTCAGGGTGAACGGGAACGAGATACACGGGGCAGGCGAGGAGCGCGCCGTCGTGTTCCAGAGCTACTCTCTTTTCCCATGGATGAGCGCGAAGCAGAACATCGCCTTCGCCGTATACGAGACCGCAAAGAAGCGGGCGAAGCTGGGCAAAGGAGCTCGCCTGAGCAAGAAGGAGAGCCAGAAAATCGCAATGGACTTTCTTGCCAAGGTCGATCTGAAGTACTTCGAGGACAAGCTGCCGGGTGAGCTTTCCGGCGGAATGCAGCAGAGGGTGGCCATCGCCAGGGCAATGGCGACAAACCCCGAGATCCTGCTGATGGACGAGCCGTTCGGTGCGCTGGATCCGAAAATCCGCCAGAACCTTCAGTCTCTACTGCTCAAGCTCTGGGGCGAGGACAGCAATAAAAAGACCGTGGTGTTCGTAACGCACGACATGGACGAGGCAATCCTCCTTGCCGACAGGATAGTGTTCATGCTGCCCCAGCGAATACATTCGGTCATCGACGTGGACTTTCCGCGCCCAAGACAGAAGAAGGACATACTGGCCCAGCCCGCGAGCAGGGCCGTGTATGAGAGAATAAATGCCCTGTTCGACGAGCAGGTGGATTTCGTCTCTGAAAGCGACAAGGGGGCTCTGTGATGAAAGAGAATGTCCGTAAAATAGTAAATATCCCGAACCTGCTGTTCCTGCTGATTCTCGCCTGTTTCTCCCTGCCCAGCAAGTATGCGCAGGAGATGCGCGGGGGGCTGAAGCCCGTCTGGGTATTCCTTGCGGTCATCCTGCTCGTTGAGCTGGCGTTCATCCTGTCCCAGTTCCGGGAAAAGAGCTCCGCCGGGCCTGACAGGAGCGCCGCCGCCCGCGACATAACGGGCTTCGTGTTCTTCTTCCTGCTGCTGTGGGAATTCCTCGTGTCCAGGCTCAACGTCTTTCCCTACATATTCGTGCCTGCCCCCGAGAACGTGTTCCATGTGTTCATCGATGATTACAAGAACATACTTCTGGGCTTCACCAGCTCCATGTACCTGCTGCTTGTCGGGATGCTGTCCGCTCTCTTCTGCGCCGTTGTCCTTGGGACGCTCGTCGGTTGGAACGGTCGCCTCTGCAATGCCGTGTACCCGATTGCAAAGGCAATCTCCACCGTGCCTCCGCTCATCTATACCCCCTATGTCGTCCTTATCATGCCGACGTTCAGGATAGCGAGCCTCTTCGTCATATTCCTGAGCATTTTCTGGGGAACTTTCATGGGCTCCATAAACAACACCCGCTTTGTGGAGGGAAAGATAATAAACTCAGCCATAGTGCTCAACCTGTCCGTGCCGACAATCCTGTTCAGGATTATCATTCCCTTCAACATGCCCAGGATAATCAATGCCCTCCCCATAAATCTCGCGACAGCCCTGATGACGCTGACTGCCGCAGAAATGCTCGGGGCCGACAACGGCATGGGCTACTACGTGCGCTACTCGCTCAGCTTCGCGAACTATACCAGGGCCATTGCGGGAATCATCTTCATTGGCTGCGTGGTGACGCTGCTGAATTCGGTCATAAACCTGCTGAAGAAGAGGCTCATAAGGTGGAGCTATTGACCTCCTCCGCCCGGAAAGGCTTGTCAGGCACACAGGCTCACCACCAACAGGCTCACCACCTGTTGAAACAACGGGCAAAAAGCGTTATGCTGTAGGGCATTATGGCTTTAGATGAAAATTTGCAGACTGTCAGGCACAGCCTGTCGCACGTGATGGCGGAGGCTGTCGTCCGCCTGTTCCCCGGCACGAAGGTCGCCATAGGGCCGTCGATTGACAACGGCTTCTACTATGACTTCGACTTTCCTGCCGACCACAAGGCCAGCGAGGCGGATTTTCCCGCAATTGAGAAGGAAATGCGCAAGATCCTCGCCGGAAACCACGAATTTGTGCGCAAGGAAGTGACCAAGGCCGAGGCTTTGGAGCTGTT
>CADBRC010000378.1 GCA_902796985.1 uncultured Spirochaetaceae bacterium | reverse complement strand
CCAAGCCGCCCGATCATAACAGTGTCGAGCATGTTCACAAAGTTCTGCAAAAGTGCCTGAAGAGAAATTGGAATTGCGATTGCCACAAGCGACGAGTAAAAGCCTTCAAGTTGCATATCGCACTATTATGAAGAGAATTGCGAAAAAAATCAATGCTAGAGATTGCAGGGCAAATCAGGGGCAGCCGTCAGCAGCCACCCCCTCCCGCACGGTTTTATTTTGCCTTCTTATTCAGCTTTTTGTGGTCGTGCTATTCTTCAATATCGCTCATCCAGTTTTCTCCTATCTGCAGACCGGCGCGAAAGTTGCTTATCGCAGCGCCCAAACAGGCAAAGTTCAGACGGGTTCCTTCCCCATCACATTCATAGCGTACGGACCTGTCCCTGCGGATTCCCAGTTTGGAAGCCTCGGCAACCGCGTCGATGTTTGCGCCAAGGAAGATGAACTCCCAGCCGAATTTTTCCTGCTGGCGGCCGATCATCTTTTTAAGCTCTGGATAGCTATATTCGTGGCTGGAGTTCTCCTCACCGTCCGTCGTAATGACAAAAATCGTCTTCTCCGGGCAGTCTTCCTCCCGTGCATACTTATGGATGTTTCCTATATGCTTGATCGCCCTGCCGACGGCATCAAGAAGGGCCGTGCAGCCACCGACTGAATAGTCCTCCTCCGTCATCTTTTCGATTTCCTCCAGCGGCACCCGGTCATGAATCACTTCGTGCCTGTCGCTGAACAAAACCGTAGAGACCAGCACGTCGCCTTCTCCCCCCTTCTGCTTTTCGACAAACGCATTGTAACCGCCGATGGTGTCCTTTTCCAGCCCGCTCATCGACCCGCTCTTGTCCAGAATAAAAACAAGTTCCGTCAATCCCTTTTTCATACAAGCTCTCCTTGCGGCAGCTGCCGCCGCTCACTGTTCACCTGTATGATAGCGCACTGCAAAACGTAAGGGGTCGCCGTTTTGGCGACTTTTTCAGCAGCTGCTTACCAGCTCGACCATCGGCTTCAAGACACAGCCTTACCGCTGTGCAAAACAGACCTCGTCGTGGTCATTGAGGATCACATCAACGGTCATAAGGTTGTAAATCTGATGCAAAACGCAGAACTTGATGATTAGATCGAACTTACTTGACGGCATAAACGCATAGCCGGCACTCGCCAGGAAGCGCTCATACTCCGTAAGCGGCAGTTCAAGCGCAAGGCCCAACGCCATGACCGTCTGTTTTTTGGGCACGTAGTTTTTGGTGCTGATTATCTTTGAGAAGAACTTCTTGTCAATCCCTGCCCGTTTGTAAATCGTGGCATTCTCCAGCTGCTTTTCTGCAATCATCTGCTGCAGGGTGTTCTGAAAGTTCAAGGAAGACTTTGACTGCTGGATGAACACATCCACATTGGCCGCCACGCATTCATCAGCTTCCTCAAAAAGGACTTCCTGCGATGATGCAACGGAACTATTAAAGGCTTCATGTTTCAGATGGTGAGGCTTGTGACTGCCTGCAAGAGCTGATCCGACAATGCCCAAAGACGCAGTGACCGATGCTTCTGGCCGCCCACAAAAATCATCGGCCCTGTAGTGCTCGGAAAGGAAGCCCTCAACATCGTCATAAAGATTGGCCGAAAGTTTTCGTGCTTCGGCATTCGCTTCCGATCCAGTTCCGATAATCCTGTGGATTCCTGAAAACACCCCCATCAGATTGCACCCCCCTTTGCGACTCTCTTACCCGCCCGTTCCTCGCACATCTTGTACAGTTCCTCGGTGGCGATGCGTGCTTTCGCGACAATATCCCCCGGCTGCTTGGGAAAGCAGTAGTAGAGCGTCTTCATGTTGCCTATACATATCATGTCGCCGATTTCATACCAGTAATAGTCGGAATACAGGCTGTAGCTCGCAAGCGGCTTCTGCTCATAGTGCAGCCTGCCGCCGCAGCCGTCAAGGACAAAGCCCGCCGTGGAATGGGAGAGCGTTCCCTGTCCTACGTGATAGATTGCCTTTGTGTTGACCATCATATAAATTTCCACAGGAACAACAAGGGAGTATGTGCCGTCATACACTTCACGGCGGACCTGCTCGCGCTGCCAGGAAAACCATTCAGGAACAGTGCTAAAAGAAAGCTGCGGTTTCATGCCGGAAGAAACTGACGGTGACGAGACTTTTTCCAACATCCCGATTTCAGAAAGCTTCCAGACGGCGCCGCACGCACCGCATGAAAGCTTCGTCCCCTTGCCGGTCATTTTTCCCTCGCGACCGCAATTGCAGCAGGTGTAGAGAACCCTGTTCAAAAAATCTGCACGGAAAGGCTCCGTAATCCTGACATTGTTCTCACGTTGCCACTGCCAGTTGT
>CADBRC010000377.1 GCA_902796985.1 uncultured Spirochaetaceae bacterium | reverse complement strand
TCCGGAGGCAATCTCGTCAAAGTCATTCGTTCTGGGACTGACGCGCACGTAGAGCGGTTCCTTGAAGTCTATGCCGAGTTTGTTGGCTGCCTCGGTAGTCAGCATCAGGACGGAGTCACTGCCCTCATCCAGGCTGCCAAGGTTCAGCACGCTTATCTCCTCCCCGGTAAAGGGATTGGAGATGCGGATGGTATCGCCGGGCAGGTAGTTGCTGGATTTGGCGAAAAGTCCGGACGGCAGCTCATTATTGTAGGCGATGGAAAGGTCACCATACAAATAGCCGTCCTTGACTTCGACGGCGTATACAAGGACGGAGAGAGCGGCACTCAGTAAGATGGAGAGACCAACGATTTTTTTCATACGCAAACCCTTATTTCTTCTTCACGGCGGAATTGATGTCAGCCGCAAGCTTCTTGGTGAAGCTTTTGACCCCCGTGGCATTGTTGGACTTGGCGGGGACGTTCCCGACGGCGCGTTCCCCTTTGCCCATGATGCTCTCGTTCGCCGTGTCGTAGATAATCCAGCTGACGGACTTTATGTTGCTGAGAAGTACGGCATCGGGATTAGTGGACCCATTGCCGTCGTAGTCAACAAAAATCATTATCAGATAATTGCACAGGCCGCTCCTGGAGTCCGAAATCGAGCCGCAGAAGATGTCATCGTCATCTCCCTCACCGGAGGAGACGGCAGTCGGGATATTCGTCGCCACATGCCCGGAGTCAAAGAAATAATCGAAGAAAACGCCCTCCATCACGGAGGATGCAGCGCGGATTTTGTCCTGTGCCGGATCGTGCTGGACAATCTGGAAGGAGATTGCTGCAGCGGAGGCCGAGAAAAGCGCAAAAGCCGCCAAGAAAACAGATGCACAGATGAATTTACGCCAGCAAAATCTTGTCATAACAGTATCCCCTTTCTTATCTAATCGGCAACACGGCCCTCGTCTTTTACTGGATAACAATCAAAGCCCGCATTACGTAACTTTTTTCCCATGCTGCCGCCTTCATCCTCATCGACGACGACGACATAATATTCGATTCCGGACGGCCGGGTTTCGGTATAATAGTAGGCTGCAAACCCGCTTGCCGCCGCCCGCTCAATCAGTTTCCGGGCATTCTCCTTCTCACGGAAAAAGCCAATCTGCTCGCGGACGGATGAGGGTTTGCTGCTGTCGCTTCCTGAAAGAACCTGACTTGAGGTCTGACCGGCGGGGACAGACGCTTTCTCTGCCGGGGCCTGAGTATCATAGAGTGATGCTCGGGGCATGAAGTACCAGAAAGGCATCGCCATGACGACCCCATTCCCGCCCGCGATGGAAGCCTCCGGGCTGTGGGGGTAGTCTTTCTTGAGCATCGCGCTCCATTTGCTGTCATCCGTTATGTACCAGAGGGTAAAGAGGACCTCACAGCGGATGTCCTTAAGCTTTGCGTCCTGCTCAAATTCCTCCAGGTTCGCAACAACACCCTTGGCTTCCTTATAGTCACTTGCCTTGCAGAGCGCGCTCCATGCGGAGAGAAGTCTTTTCTGCGCAATGAGACGCTCTTCCGTAGAAGAGTTGACCGGAGGCGCATCCAGATACGAATCAGCTCCCTGAAAATCGCATGCCTCAAGGCTTGACCGGGCGGCATAGAGGTACAGCTCGGCATTGCTCGCGGCTGGCATTCCCTGTGCATTGTCGGCGTCTATCGCAGCAGCAGAGGCATAGGTGGCGGAGGCGGCAACAAACTGTCCGAGCGTTTCCTGCAGGCAGGCCGTATAATAGAGAATAGAGCGCTTTTCGACATCGTTTTTGGCAAGATGCAGGTGACTGGTCAGATATTTCAGGCTTTCCCGCACATTCTCCTTCTGAAGGGCATTTGCACGGAGCGTAAGGGCAGACTTCTCCCCCTCATCGGTTGAAGCAGCATGAACTGTCATGCAGGGGGAGAAAAGAAATGCAACAATCAGCAGCAAGCGCAGGGTCTTTTTCATACGGATAACGCCGGATAAAGTCCGCCTGCTACATTGTCGGCATCTTGGAATGCCGGGTTAATATCGTGCTGGATTAATCGCCCAGGCTGGAGTCCGCATATTCTACCGTCGTCGGCTGGGCAGCGGGGGCAGGAGCATCAGAAGCGGCTTTTTCCGCTTTTTTCTGGGCTTCCAGGGCAGCTTTCTCAGCCTGCCTGGCCTCCTTGGCGGCCTTCTTCTCCTCCTTAAGCTTCTGCCGGGCTTCTTTCCGCTCGGCCTTTTTGAGCAGGGCCATATCCTTCTCGGTGGGCTTCCGGGGAGCATTCTTGCCGAAGGTGAACGGCAGGGTTATGATGACACCTGCCATGAGGGACACGATTATCGTCAAAGCGACGGGAACCTGTTCAAAGGTATGGAAAATCCAGACATCGCACTTGTTGTCCAGGTTGTAACCGGTAAAAAGGGCCGCAATGGCAGCGACAAGCAAAGAACCTACTAACTTTACGGGCATACATCACTCCTTCAAAAATTACTTCCGTTTGGTCATGTTGCCACCGCCGGCAAGATAATCTCTATAGCTCAGCTCAATGCCTTTCTCCAAAGGCATTTTGGCCTCCCAGCCCAGAGCCTTGAGCTTGGACACGTCACAGAGCTTCCGGGGAGTCCCGTTGGGCTTGGAGGAGTCCCAGACTATGCGGCACGCCCTTCCCGGAGCGTCCGCATAGATGACATCACGCACCATCAGGGCAATCTCTTTTATCGTAAGTTCCTTACCCGTCCCCACATTGACGAAGCTCTCCGGCAAAAGGTCTTTGGCATCGCACTTCTCCATCAGGTAGACGACTGCGTCTGCAAGATCTTCGCTGTAGAGGAACTCGCGCAGGGGGCTGCCGTCGCCCCAGAGCGTCACCTCGTCCTTGCCGCTCTTTTTTGCCTCGTCGAATTTGCGTATCATCGCGGGCAGGACATGGCTACCCGCCAGGTCATAGTTGTCGCCCGGCCCGTAGAGGTTGGTTGGCATGACGGAGAGAAAGTTTGTGCCGTACTCATAGTTATATTTCTGGCAGAGCTTTATCACCGAAATTTTTGCCATCGCATACGCGTCGTTGGTAGGCTCCAGGGGGCCGGTCAGCAGGGACTTCTCTTCAAGAGGCTGGGGAGCCATCTTAGGATAGATGCAGGTGGACCCCAGGTTCATCAGCTTCTTGACCCCGGTCTGGCGGGCGGCCTCGACGACGTTGAAGCCTATCATCATGTTTTCGTAGATGAAGGGTGCCGGATGCTCCGAGTTTATCCCGATTCCCCCGACATGGGCGGCGGCAAGGAAGACGTACTCGGGTTTCTCCTTTTCAAAAAAATCGTTCACGGCGGCCTGACAGCAGAGGTCAAGCTCGGAGTGGGTCCTTGTAATCAGGTTCTTGTAGCCTTTCGCCTGCAAATTCCTGTAGATTGCCCCACCTACGAGGCCCCTGTGTCCGGCGACGTAAATCCTGGATGTCTTTTCCATAAAAAGCCTTCTATATTATTATAGATGGAAACTCACCGCAATCAGCGGGAGTGGATGGTCTTCTCGTTCTTCACGTATTCCATATCGTGGGCGACCATCAGGCGGACCAGTTCCTTGAAGGGGGTCTTGGTCGGATTCCAGCCCAAGACTTTCTTTGCCTTGGTCGGATCGCCGAGCAGGGTCTGCACCTCTGCCGGGCGGAAGTACTTGGGATCGACCTCGACAAGAACTTCGCCGGTCTTCTTGTCGTAGCCCTTCTCATCTACGCCTTCTCCGCGGAACTCAAGGTTTATCCCCGCCTCCTTGAAGGCAAGCTCACAGAACTCGCGTACCGAATGCTGCTCACCGGTCGCGACGACAA
Source organism: uncultured Spirochaetaceae bacterium (assembly GCA_902796985.1). GTDB lineage: Bacteria > Spirochaetota > Spirochaetia > Treponematales > Treponemataceae > Treponema_D. The sequence goes on along the minus strand of CADBRC010000377.1, from coordinate 675 downwards.
AGTCATCGGGCTTGTCCTGCTGCAGGATGAGCCACATGCACTCTACATAATCCTTGGCATATCCCCAGTCGCGCAGGGCTGAAAGGTTACCCAGGTAGAGCCTTTTCTGCAGGCCCTGGGCAATGCGGCTGGCGGCGAGTGTTATCTTGCGGGTGACGAAGGTCTCGCCTCTCCGTTCGCTCTCATGGTTGAAGAGAATTCCGTTGGAGCAGAACATCCCGTAGCTCTCGCGGTAGTTCTTCATTATCCAGAAGCCGTAGAGCTTGGCGACCGCATAGGGACTGCGCGGGTAGAAGGGGGTCGTTTCCTTCTGAGGAACTTCCTGTACCAGGCCGAACAGCTCGGAAGTGGAAGCCTGATAAATGCGGCATGACTTCTCCATGCCAAGAAAGTGAACGGCTTCAAGAATCCTCAAAACGCCGGTCGCGTCCGCGTCCGCCGTGTACTCGGGGACTTCGAACGAAACCTGGACGTGGCTCTGAGCGGCCAGGTTGTATATTTCGTCAGGCTTTATCTTGCGTATCAGCCGTATCAGGCTCTCGGAGTCCGTCATGTCCCCGTAGTGCAGGTAGACGTTCCTGTCTTTGTGCATGTCTTCGATTGCGTCCTCAAGGTAGAGGTGCTCTATGCGTCCGGTGTTGAAGGAGGATGAGCGGCGGATTATGCCGTGAACCT
>CADBRC010000376.1 GCA_902796985.1 uncultured Spirochaetaceae bacterium | reverse complement strand
CTTCTGTAAGCAGATTTATAGTCCTCCAAAAACGATTGTGCGTTTTCTCACGCCGAGTTATTCTCCAAACCTGCTCAATCGGGTTGAATGACAGGGAATCAGTAAGGTGCGAAATGGTGTGGGCCGAGTTGGGTGATGCATTTTCCCAGTATATGCTTGGGAACAGGTATTACAGAGGAGAAGGCGTAAAGCAGAACTATGCGGAAGCCGAAAAATGGTACCAGAAAACCGCCGAACAGGAGAACGCTGCACGTTCATTTGGCTGTAGGGCCTACGAATGCGAGGTTTATGAGGAAGCTATAAAATGGTTCAGCCGTGCCGCCGAGCAAGGGGATTCGGTTTCGCAGTGCAACCTTGGGTGTATGTACTACTATGGCGAGGGCGTAAAGCAGGATTATGAGGAAGCAAAAAAGTGGTTCATGAAAGCCGCCGAGCAGGGGAACGAAGATGCGCAGAAGTTCCTCGGTGATATGTATGAGGGGGGCAAGGGCGTTGAAAAGAATCAGCGGAAAGCCCGTGAATATCGAAGGCTTGCCGACACGCACGGTTTTGCCCGGGCACAGTCAGACCCCAGCATGATGCGCTTCAACTGGGGCGGGAAACAGGATGCCAAGGCTGCCGAGGAGTGGTTCATGAGCCAGATGACGAACAACTCCTCAACGCTGAGGCCGTAAACAAGACAGGGCGGAGTATCCACTCCCGCCCCGTGCTGCGGCCCTTGCCGGGCGGGTGAATCCGTGCTATAATCTGTGTAGACTTCATGAGAAGGGGGCGCACTATGTTTGCTTTGGACGGATATATAGACGGGAATACTCTTGTAGCCACGGATGAAAGTTTGCGGAATTTTCACGGCGGTGAGATTCTGATTCGTGTCGTGCAGAACAACACTCGGCAGGAGAAGGCCTCTGATAACGAGAAGAACGAGAAGTTGTCCGCCTTGAAAGCGATTCGCGGGGTGCTTGGACTGAATAAGCCTTTGACTATCGCCGACATCCGAGCGGAGAGGCTGGGACTATGATAGTTCTCCTTGACAGCAATATTGTTTTGGACGTGATGCTTCCCAATCCTGAATTGTTTGAGGAGTCAAATGCCGTGATGGAGCTGGCTGTAAAAGGATTTGATTTCTACATCTCGGCATCCGCAGTCACCGATATTTACTATATAACAAAAAGGTCTTGTCATAGTTCGGAAGCAACGAAACAGACCATCAAAAATCTTCTCAAAATTGTTTCCGTTGCAGGAGTCGATGAGACTTGCATCCTCAATGCCTTGAATTCTAATTGGAAGGACTTCGAAGACTCGGTTCAGCATCAGGTAGCGCAGCAAATTAAGGCTGAGATAATCGTCACGAGGAATACGAATGATTATGTTGCTTCTTCGATTAGAGTTATGCCACCGAAGGAGTTTTTGTCGTTCGCAAATGAGCTTCTGTAACGTCCCACACTTGTGACTAAGGGAGACATTGCGATGAATCTGCAAGACGAGCAGGAAAGGATATACGGCGAGATTGACCGGATAGGCAGGGAGGCGAACCCAAATGTGGGCTGTTTCCATGACGGGGTGGCGTTCCCGGACGAGTACCTGGGGGCACGGACGAAAATCCTCTGGGTGCTCAAGAACTCCTACGACGAGACGGATGAGGACGGCAATCCTGCGAGCGACGGGCAGGAGATACGCTGCTGGTTCGGTTCGCCGCACGGAACGCCGATGTTCACCAAGATGGCGCTCGTATCATACTGCCTGGAGCGAGGCATCGGACGATACGACGATTCCCTGCTTGCCGACCGGGCGGCTGTCCTGCAGAGCCTCCGTAAAACTGCCCTCGTTGATCTGAGCAAGCTTCCGGGCGCAAGTTCCGTCACGGACAGGCAGCTGAAAGAGGAGTTCGTCCTGTTCCAGGATGTCGTGAGGCGGCAGCTGGACCTGTACGCCCCGGATATTCTGATTTTCGGAAATACCCTGCACCTGTGTCACGGACTGTTTGAGGGGCTGGATTACAAGAATCCGCTCCATAGCTATATAGAAGACGGCGACTGCCTGCTCCGCTCGTTCACTGACGCAGGAGGCAAGCATCTGTATCTGGAAGCCTACCACCCCTCCTACCCCGGCGGATATGCCCGCTACGTAGACGTAATCCTGCGGGCGGCAGCGGACTGGCGGGTCTGCCCCTCTTCCCCTTTCATTGACCATCAGGGCCATTCCGTGTAGAATATTTCCTTGAGTATGAAGAAGAAGAAGCAGAAGCCAGACTTCTCAAAGCCCAAGCCTGTCAAGGCAGCCGAGACGGAGCTGCCGGCACAGGACGGAGCGGAAAGCGGGAACGAGGCACTCACGGACGGAAAGCCGTTCGACACGGAAAAGACCTATTACAACCTCCCCCTCATCGTCATAGCAGGACGGCCGAACGTGGGCAAGTCCACGCTGTTCAACGCACTGACCCACAGCCGCAAGGCGATAACCGACCCTACACCAGGCGTGACGCGTGATCCGGTGGAAGGAACATGCTTCCTGGCGGGCAAGCCCGTCCACCTGATGGACACGGGCGGCTACAAACTGACCCGCGACCTGACGAGCAGGGAAAGCGAGATGGATGACCTCGTCGTCGCCAAGACGATTGAGATGATAAAGAAAGCAGACCGCATCCTCCTGCTCCTGGATGCAAAAGAGATGACTTCGGAGGATGAGGAACTCATCATCCAGATGCGGCCCTACTGGGACAAGCTGATTGCGGCGGTCAACAAGACCGAAGGACGGCGGAACGAGGCACTGGCCTACGAGTATGCCCGCTTCGGCTTCAAGGAGCTGCTGCTGATTTCCGCAAGCCACGGAGACGGGCTCAGGGAACTTTCCCACGCGATGACCGACGGGCTGGATTTCTCCCGGGTGACTGACGCAGAGCTGCAGGACGGACAGGAAGTGCGGCCCATCCGCATCGCGATACTCGGCAAGCCCAACACAGGCAAGTCCACCCTGAGCAACGCGCTGACCCACACGGAAGCTTCGATAGTGAGCGACTACGCCGGGACGACCCGCGACGTGGTGGAAGGCAGCTTCCGCTACAACGGCAGGGACATCCAGATACTGGATACGGCGGGAATCCGGCGCAAGAGCAAGGTTGAGGAGAACGTCGAGTACTACTCGGTCAACCGCGCCATAAAGACCCTGGACGAATGCGACATAGCGTTCATCATGCTGGACGCGACCGAGGGGCTGTCCGAGCAGGACAAGAAAATCACCCAGCTCGCCTACCAGAGGGGCCGCGGGGTCCTCTTTGCACTGAACAAATGGGACCTGGTGGAAGACAAGAGCAACAAGGCCAGGCGGGGCGTAGAAGAATACTTCCGCGACATGTTCGGGCAGATGAACTGGGCACCCATCGTGGAGCTGAGCGCGAAGAACGCTGACGGCATAAAGAAGCTCATGGACACCGCGCTCGTCCTGTACGGACAGCTGACCCGCAAGGTGGACACGGCGGTGCTGAACAATGCGCTCCGTGACTGGATTGCCAAGTACCCGCCGCCCGCGACCAAGGCAATTCACTTCAAGATACGCTACATGACGCAGACCGGGACAAACCCCGTGAGCTTCCTGATATTCGCGACCAGGCCGGACAACGTGCCTGAGAGCTATGTCTCCTACCTGAAGAACCGGATACGCGAGGATCTGGGATTCGACCAGATTCCTGTCCAGCTGGAACTGAAAGCAAGCCGGCAGAAGTGGGAGAACCGCATGGAGAGCAGTGGGAAGATACCTGATTAGTGACGTGGGGCGGATGACCGGCCTGAAGCGCCACGTCCTGCGCCGCTGGGAAGAAAGGCTGCCTTTCTTCTCGCCTGACAAGGACTACCAGGGCCGGAGGTATTACGGCGAGCGGGACATGGAAACCATCGCCCGCATGAAGCATCTG
>CADBRC010000375.1 GCA_902796985.1 uncultured Spirochaetaceae bacterium | reverse complement strand
CCAGTAGGAGCCATTGCCGTTGGTGTAGAGGGTGACGAAACCGAGCGCCTTGGAGCTTTCTTTTGCAATGGCGACCCGCATGATGCAGTCCAGCGTGCCGACGAGTTTTTTCATGTTTTCCTCTTCGCGCACGTTGACGTTGAGCTTACGCTGCCAGGAGCCTTCTTCCATGGGATTCAGGTTCAAGCTTTTTGCCGCCGTAACTATCACGTCCATCTTTTCCTGCGGCATCAGGCTGTAGTTGCCCCGTGTGACGATGGTGCCGCGAAGCCCCTTGAGCGGCTTCATTGCGGCTTCGTCTTTTTCCGCGTGGAGTGCCATCTGCAGGTTGGACAGGGGAAGTATGGCGGTCTTGCGTCCCTTGATTTTTTCCATGACGAACTGCTGGCCGCCAAAGAAAATCGCATCCGAGGAAACTGGCTCCGGAACTTTTGCGGATTTGCCGCCTTTCTCGTTCCTGCCTTCTGCTTTGGATTTTTTGTCCTTCTTGTCCTTTGCTTTTTCCTCCGGCCAGTCTTTGAGCAGACGGCCCTTACTGTCCCGCATCTTGGAGAGCTTGTCCTCCAGACTGGGGTCCACCTTGTGGATAAGGTTCCTCGTGAGGGGAGAGACGGACATGGCGAACATACGGCTTGTACGTACGATCTCTCCTGCAACGATATAAAGGGGGCTGGTACGGAACATGGAGCTGCCCGGGTGTATCGTTATGTGTCCTGCGGTCAGGCTCCGGTAGCTCTCACGGCCGTCACGGATGCAGACAAACTGTATCATTCCCGCCGCAATGCAGCAGAGGTAGTCGTCCATGCTGCCTCCGCCGGTAATCGGCATCTGGAGCCGTTCGGAAACAATCTGCTCCAGCTGCAGTTTGATGTTCAGAATTTCCGCCATCACCTTCTCGTCCAGGTAGCTGTTCTTGCAGAAACGCTCCTTGTTGGTCACGGACATATAAGTGCGGAAAAGCTTGACGTAGCTTACAAAGTCGCCCTGTATGTCATTGAAGGCATGATGGGCTTTGCGAGCGTCCATTTCCTCCCCGACGGGCAGGACAAAGGGGTTCTGCGCGGACAAGAAGGAACACGCGGTAAGGATTTCTTCAAGAACCTCTGGGTAGTACAGTATACTCTCCACGATGATTCGGCTGATTCTCGGCTCCAGAGGGAACTCGACCATCAGCTTTCCTATCTTGCTTAAGCTGCCGTCCGGCTCAAGGGCCTTGAGCATGTTCAGCGTTTCTACTGCACCCAGAAGTCCTTCGTGCTGCGGGGGCGAAATGAAGTCAAACTGGTCGAAGTCTGTTATGCCCAGTTCGGACATGCGCAGGACAACCTCGCTCAGGTCGGTGCGGTATATTTCCTCTGTGGTATACTCCTGCCTGGCTTCGAAATCCTTTCTGGTATACAGGCGGTAGCAGGTTCCCGGTCTGGTGCGGCCCGCCCGGCCCAGCCGCTGCTTGCAGCTCGCCCGGCTTATGGGGGATTCCACAAGGCTGGATGTGAAAGTGCGCGGACTGTAGAAGTTCAGCTTGGCAAGTCCCGGGTCAATGACCGTCGTGATTCCGTCTATGGTGACCGAAGTTTCTGCGATGTTCGTAGAGATGACGACCTTCTTCTTTCCGAAGGGGGCTTTGTCAAAGACTTTCTCCTGCTCCTCTTTTGGCAGGCGGCCGTAGAGGGGAACGATGTGTATCTTGGAATGGAAGGGGGCATCGTAGAGCCGCTGCATGCAGTCCTTGATGACCTTCTCGCCGGGCAGGAAAATCAGAATGTCTCCGTCTTCCCTGTTGTCCAGCACCCGGTCTACTGTCTGTTCAATCTTGTCCAGCAGGGCTTCCTCGGCGCTGTCTCCGGCGGTACTTGCCGCGACTACAGGCGGGTCGTATACGGTTGTGACGGGGAATACCTGCGTCTCTATCGTAACGATGGGACAGCCGCCGAAGTAGTTGCTGAAAGCTTCTGCATTCATGGTTGCGGAGCTGACGATGACCTTGAAGTCGCTCCGGGCCTGCAGGACCCGCTTTAAGAGACCCAGTACAAAATCGATGTTCAGGCTGCGCTCATGCGCTTCATCGACGATGATGACCGAGTACTTCTTCATCCAGGGATCAAGCTTCATTTCCTGAAGCAGGATTCCGTCGGTCATTATTTTGATTTTTGTAGTCTCGTCGGTCTTGTCTTCGAACCTCATCTTGTAGCCTACCAGCCCGGGGTAACGGGTATGGAGTTGCTTGGAGATGAATTCACTGACGCTGAGCGCGGCGATACGGCGCGGCTGGGTGACGGCTATGACGCCTCCTTCCGCATACCCAGCCTCGTAGAGGATGACGGGGAGCTGCGTCGTCTTGCCTGATCCCGTCGGGCTTTGCACGACGATAACCTGATTGTCTTTGAGTATGTCCAGAATGCGCTGTTTCTGTGCGTAAACAGGCAGGCTCTTGTAGTCTATTGCCATATTAGTTTTCCTTTTATGTTTTTCATGAGTTTGCGCCGGGACACAAGGTACTTGGCCCATTTGTCACGGCCTTCGTCCTTGAGTTCCTGTATGAAATCGTCGGTAAGACGCTTTATGATGAAGTTTCTGTCGCTCGTTATGTAGGTCGTTATCAGCACGGGATGGACGCTGACAATTCTGATGCCCTTCTCATCCCGCAGAAAGCGGACGTTCGTTATGAAACTGTCCCCGGTGTATTCCCTCACAAGGGTAGGGAAGTCAAAGGAGGGGCTTCTTCTCTGTCCGCTTATCGTATTGCCCTGGGAATAAAAAATCATCTTTTCAGGCAGCTGCCTCTCCTTGTCTGCTATGACCTCCCAGTCTCGTGCAACGTGGGGATGGTTTGCCCAGACGACATCTACACCGTTTTTCAGCAGATCGTGGTAGAAATTCAGCTGCTCCTTGGCGATTGTCAGGATGTACTCAGGTTCGCCGCAGTGGACGGACAGGATGAACAGGTCGCAGGGATTGTCCTCCCGGAGCTTCTTGACGTAGTCCGTGAAATTTTTCCGTGAGGCTGCATCCTGTTTTATGAAGTTGATGTATTCTTTGCTGTCCCCGCTGTTTAGGATTTCTGTAACCGCAAGGAAGAGAATTTTCCATCCCTTGTATTCGAAGTGTGCGTAGGAGAAAGCTGCGTCCTTGCCGTCTTTGAGACCGGAATAGTGCACCGGGCGATTGCTGTCTTTCGTGCTGTCCGCAAGATCGGAGAAGTAAGCTTCGGTCTCCTGTATGCCTTCAAGCCCCTTGTCATTCGTGTGGTTGTTGGACAGACTGAACAGATTGAACCCGGCCCTGACTGCTGCATCCGCATAGTCCGGGTGAACGTTGAAGGAGGGATAGGTCGAGTAGGGTTTCTTTGCGTCCACCGGGGTCTCCATGTTGGCGAGCGCGAGGTCGGTGGCGGTCAGCATATCGCGTACGTCATCATACATTTTGTCGTAGTCGTTTGTATGCTTCCACAGTTCATTGTGGGCCATCAGGTCGCCCGCAAAAGAGACGAGCAGGGTATCTTCGGCGGGGTAGGGGTCGGAAGCTGTGGCGATGGGAGTCCCGTCGTCAAAGCTGTCGGGATCCTCGATATACGGTGATATGGGGACATGCGTCAGCTGCGCTTGGGCAGCCAGATCCTCCAGCTCAGCAATCGTTGCCTCGGCGGGAAGACGTCCTTCTTCCTGTGCGTGCTGTACGGTTTCGCAGGAGAAAAAGAGGAGGCAGCTGAGAGCAAGAATGGATATGGATGTCCCAGGTAAAAAACGCTTCAAACTGCTATATAATACAACGAAATGGGGGCTTTTACAAGGGGGAGCCGCTACTCCTCCTGCTCGGCCTGGGCCGCAAGGAATTTCCGGTATTTCTGCGGATCCACCTTGAACGCAACGATGGGGGATTCCGCATCTTCCATCGCATGGTTCAGTGCAACATCGGCTTCGTTGGTGAGACGCTCTCCGGAAATCATCCTGAGCGAGCGGGAGGAGATGCCGATGCCCATGGGGGCGTCGTTTCCGTACTGGGCGAGGATTTCATCTATCGAGGAATACAAATCCTCCGCCAAACCGATTGCCTCGTTGACGTTCGTGTCCGGCAGGGCGGCAGTGAACGCATCGTCTCCTTTCTCAAATATCAAATCGGGCGAACTGAGGATGTCCTTCACGCTTTCACAGACGGCCTTGCCTTCGTCTTTTGTCCAGTCTATTCCGTCAATTCTGAGGGATATGACGGATATGTCCTGTCCGCTTTTGGTACAGCGGGATATTTCGTTATCCATGCGGGGCAGCATGTAGGATTCCCAGCCGAAGCCCGTTCTGCCGGAATACAAACCGGTGGGACCGGACGGGGCGGGGGAGGAGAT
>CADBRC010000374.1 GCA_902796985.1 uncultured Spirochaetaceae bacterium | reverse complement strand
TGACAGGATGTGCAAGCGTTTTAACGAGGCAATCAATGCAGAACAAGACTAAAAAAAGCAAACTCCGGCGGACAGGGCTTTTCCTGATCGCATTCCTGCTCGTGGGAACTGCCGCCGTATGCCTTGCGTTCCGCCACGAGCTTAAGTCGCTCGGCAGCCTGAAGGAACGGAGCAGGGGGGTCTACACCATGCGCTACGACGGGGACTACGGATTTGACGAATTCCTTTTGACCGGGGCGAAGAGCGATGCGGATATAGAGGCGTTCGTGACCAAACGCCTGCTGAAGGGGCTTCCTATAAAACTCAACGTCACGGATGCCGGATGCACCGCGTTCGTTTCCCGTGATGAGAACGGCAGGATACTATTCGCCCGGAACTTCGATTTTTCGTACGCCCCGTTTGTCCAGCTGTATACGAAACCCGACAAGGGCTATGCGTCCGTCTCCACGGTCAACCTCTCATTCGCCGGTTACGATGCGGACAGGCTGCCCTCGTCGGGCATTTCGCCAGGCAATTTCCTGACGCTGGCCTCCCCCTTCCTCCCCTTTGACGGCATGAACGAGAAGGGCGTCTGCATGGCCCTGCTGGCGGTACCCGAAGTCCAGCTTGAAGACGATCCTGCGAAGGTCACGCTGAATACGACGACCGCCATCCGCCTGGTGCTTGACAAGGCTGCTTCCATCGATGAGGCTATCGCACTGCTGAGGCAGTACAATATCTATTTTTCCGGCGGCATATCCTGTCATTTCCTGCTGGCGGACGCGTCGGGCAAATCAGTGATCGTCGAGTATTACGATGGTGGGGTTCAGCTGGTGGAAGCAGATACGGATTACCAGATTGCCTCGAATTTCATCGCTTACAAGGGACTGAATATCGGCGAGGGCTATACGGAGTTTGAACGCTACGATGCAGTCGAGGCCTGTTTGCTGAAAAACGGCGGTACCGCCACGATGGCTGACTGCGAAGATCTGCTGAACGCCATCGGGGTCTATGACGGGGAGCACGGAATTGACAAGTTACAGTGGTCCGTCGTCTATAATCTGACAGACCGGACGGGGCGGATATGGCCCCACCGGGACAGCGGCAGGAAGTGGGATTTCACGGTGGAATACGCTGACCTTTGAAAAGCAAAAACTGCAAGCTATGTGAAGACAGGAGGAGTACATGGGCGACTGCAATGAAACGACGACGCTCTATCATTATACGGATTTCAATGCGATGCGGGGAATCATCACCAACGGTGAAATCTGGCTCTGGAATCTGAGGAGGATGAACGACAGCCAGGAGATGAAGTACTTCATTAAGGAGCTGAAAATTGCAGTGCGGAAGCGGCTTACCCGCGCGGAGTCCGACTGCATGGACTCGCTCTTCGCGGAGAACCTCAAGGACTTCGACTCCCTTTCCAGCTATGCGGCATGCTTCAGTGAATATGCAGACGATGCGGCGCAATGGGCACGGTACGCAAAGAACGGTATGGGAGTGTGCATTGCCTTCAACCGCGAGCTTCTTGCGGAAATCGGAGATGCGGGGCATGCCCCCCTCTGTCAGGTGAATTATTCAAGCAGCTGCGATGACCTGGAAATCGTCCAGGAGCTCTGCCAGCTGATAAAGGAATGTGCGAGCGCGGGCTCCCTTGCGAAAGAGCCCCCCTTGTCTGAGAATGTCAGGGATTTTTTCAACCGGCTGGTGACAAGCTCCCCCCTTTTCAAACACCCGTCGTTCATCAGCGAAAAGGAATACCGCCTGGTTTCGCTGCCTTACAACGTGAACGAATACCTCGGCGAGCCGCGTTTCTTTGTCGAGGAAACGAACATCAAGAAGTATTATGTGCTGAACCTGCGCACCGTATGCGAGTCGCTCGGCCACGTCTACAGCGAGATCTTCGAGGAAATCTGCATCGGCCCGCAGGCCCGCGTCACCCGGGAAGTCCTTTCCGACTACTTTGCCGCCACGGGTATCCCCGAACTGCGGGAAAAAATCAAGATCTCAGAATGCCCGCTGAGGAGGTTCTAAAAAGGGCAGGGCAAAAGAGAGTCAACAGAAGCGGTTTGAAGGGGCGGCCAGTTTGAGGCCGCCCGTTGCTCACGCCATCGCCCTCGGGCATTGCAGACAGCTGTCGTCCACGTCGGTGACGGTCCTGAACCCCGTGCAGCTCATGACGAAGCGCAGCTCGCTCTGTACGCCGCGGATGAACTTCATCACGCCGTCGACGCCGTCTTTCTCCAGAGCGGGCAGCATGGACCTGCCGACGGCGGCGGCATCGGCCCCGAGCGCAATCGCCTTGTACACGTCCGCCCCGCTCGCAATGCCGCAGTCCACGATAATCTTCACGCCCGTTCCCTTCAATGCTGCCTTTATCTCCGGCAGAACCATCAGCGGCGGAACCGCGTACGGCAGCCTGCCGTGGTGGTGGCTCACGATGATTGCCTTCGCCCCGACGGCGGCGCATTTGACCGCGTCCTCCACGCTGAGCACCCCCTTCACGAAGAAAGGCAGGGAAGTTGACTCGACGTAGGAGCGGAGCATGTCGGAGGTCTGCACGGCCATCTGCTCGCCGACGACGACATCCAGCCCCTCCGGCCCGAAGATGTGGTCAATGTCCATGCCTATTCCGAACGCGCCCGCGTCCTCGGCGAACTTCATCTGGTCGCGCACCTTGCCGTTATCCGCATAGGGCTTCACGATGCGGACGGTCCTAGCCCCGGTCCTCACGATGCGGGCAAACATGTCGTTCTCCATCATGCCGACGAAGTTCAGGATGTTCAGCTGTGCCGCCGCGACGGAGTATTCCTCCAGGCCCGTCAGCTCGCGCCCGGCAAAGCGGTCCAGGTGGGAGAATGCTGGGGTCATCACCGGCATGGCGAACTTCGCGCCAAGGAAGTCGATCCCGGTGTCCGCGACCACGGAGTCTATCAGCCGCTGCCTGATCAAAATGCCGTCCATGTAGCGGGCGGTGATGACGTTCGCGTCCGAAATCCTATTGTATTCCATTCAGTTCCTCCTTCAGCACGCCCATGAATGACACGTACTCCTCATCAGTATGCAGGTGCTCCAGTATAATCGGCATGTCCCTGTCTATCGCGCTCATCCGGGAAGCATAGTGGCGGAGGGGAAACTCACCCTTGCCCGGCCCGCACTCCTCCAGCTGCAAGGTGAACTCGTCCCGCAGGTGCACGTCCTTGATGTGGCAGCTGCGTATCCGGCTTCCCAGCAGTTCCGCGCACTCGTCGATGAACTCGTCCGCAAAGAAATAACGGTCGGCGCAGTTCACCATGTTGATGATGTCCATGTGGACGGCAAAGCGGTCGCGGTCAACCTCCTCGAGGAGGCGCAGGTAGTCCTTGGGCCCGGTCGGTATCATCCAGGGCATCGGCTCCAGCGTAAAATACGTGTTCCTCAC
>CADBRC010000373.1 GCA_902796985.1 uncultured Spirochaetaceae bacterium | reverse complement strand
GCGGCATCTTCTTCCTGGTTGCCGGCCCCGCCTTTGCCGTGAAGTACCATACGGTTCCCGTCAATCGCTTCGTCACAAGCCTGATGCTTCCCCTCATGATTGGAGGAGTCGTGCTCGTCCTCCTCGGCATGCTCACCATGACCAGAGGGATTAAAAGGAGGCTGGACCGCATCACCTACTTCGCGGGCAACATCTCGCAGGGCGACTATACGGGGAAGAACCTGGAAATTGTCAGCCGCGACGAGTTCGGAGTCCTTACCGGCCGCCTGAACCGATTCTTCAACACGACGCGCGACATACTGAAGGGCTTCAAGGGCAACATAGACGACACCAACAAGGTCGCCGTGGAGCTTGAGAGCAACATGACCGAGACGACCGCGACGATCCAGCAGATTCTCGGGAACATAAACACCGTCAAGACCCAGATGGGCGGGCAGGCTGCCGGAATCAACGACGCTACTATAGCCGCCAGCGAGATAGTCGGGAACATCCAGTCCCTGAACCGCAGCGTCGAAGAGCAGACTGCGAGCGTGGAGCAGAGTTCCGCCGCCGTCCGCGAGATGGTCGCCAACATCCAGAGCGTCACCAACATCCTTGAGAAGAACGGCGTGCAGGTAGACATGCTCGCCAAGGCCTCGGACGAAGGTCAGAAGAGCGTCCAGAACGCGGTCACCATGTCCAAGAAAATCCTTGAGGAGTCCGCAGGCGTACAGGAGGCCAGCTCGGTCATCCAGAACATAGCCGACCAGACCAACCTGCTCGCCATGAACGCCGCAATCGAGGCCGCCCACGCCGGTGAGTCCGGAAAGGGATTCGCCGTCGTCGCGGACGAAATTCGCAAGCTCGCCGAGCAGTCCAACACCCAGGGCCGCAAGATAAGCGAGAGCCTCTCCAGCCTGACCGAAGTCATAAAGGGCGTGGCCCAGACGACCGGGCAGCTGCAGGACCAGTTCGGCAAGATCTACGACCTGACCCAGACCGTCCAGCAGCAGGAAGGGGTCGTCATGAACGCGATGAAGGAGCAGAACGAGGGCTCCACCCAGATCCTGGACGCGATGAAGAACATAGACAACTCTACCGTCAGCGTCAAGCAGGGGGCAACGGAGATGCTTGCCGGCGGAAAGAAGATTTCCACCGAGATGGAGAGGATCAGCCAGACTGCCGAGACCATCACGAACTCCATGGAGGAGATGTCGGAGGGCGTTACCCAGATAACGGAGGCCGTCGCCAACGTCACGAAGAGCTCGGAGGAGAACAACGAGGCCGCCAAGCAGCTTGAGGAAGTCATCCGCAGGTTCAAGCTCTAGTTTGCCCCCGCATGGTGTAACCGTGGGGAGGGCAGAGGAGTTTTCCTTGTATCTTGAGCCAGTTTCAAAAGTCCGTCTGGACTTTTGAAACTGCTCTCTTGTATTGATTGAGGAGTAAGAAATGAAAAGATTTGCTTTTATCTACGCGCTCGTGTTCTCTCTGGCGGCCATGTCCGCCGTTCTCCCGGTGTATGCGACCGAGAGTGCGGCTGCCGAGGAGGATGTTTCCAACGGAACCAAGATAAAGGAGGGTGCAAAAGGCATCTTCAACGGCGTGAAGGGAGCCGTCAAGGACGGGACCCGTACTGCCAAGGACAAGGCCCGCACCCTGACCCAGGAGGCATACGTCGGCGAGTGGTATTTCGCCAACGGCAACTACTCCACGGTGATAAAGTTCGAGAACGACTGGGATTTCACGATTACCCAGACCAAGAAGGGCGGGGAGAACATCTGGAAAGGTACCTATGAGGAAGGGGAGAAGAAGCAGCTCATCCTCCACATTGTTTCGGCAAACGGCAAGACTTCCTATAAGGACTCGAAGCTTAACTCTATTGCCGAGAAAAAGGATTACCTTATAGTCAGCTGTTCAGATCTGAGCAAGGATCCCAACGGATTCGACTTTTCCCGCCGTACCCTCTTTGAGTACGTAGGGGAGTAAGCCTTGTTGCGGCGGGGAAGCGCTTTCCCCGCCGTTCCTTATTCTCTGAGCTGCCGGTGAATTTCACCGCAGTTTCAGAGTTATCCCGGAACCGCCAGCGTAGCCTCAAGGCGAAACTGAAGTTTTTCGCTTTCCTTTCCCTTCTTCCATACATTACCCCTTGAAAAAATCTTTCAAACCTGCTAATATAGTCTCAGTTCAAGCCGGCTTGGTGGAATGGTAGACACGAAAGACTCAAAATCTTTTGCCAGCAATGGTGTCTGAGTTCAAGTCTCAGAGCCGGTAACTTAACCCCCGCAATCAGCGGGGGATTTTTTTTGCTTTCTTACCGGCCCTACATCATGCCCAGCTCCTCGGCAAGTCCTCCTGCTTTCCGGTACGACAGCGCCTCCGCCATGCTTCCACCGCTTATTGCATCCTCTCCCCTCATGTCCGCGGCAGTGCGGGCAAGCTTGATGCAGCTGGCTTTGCCGCGGGGCGAGAAGGAATGGCGGAGGCAGGCTTCGTCCAGCAGGGCCTCTGCCTCAGCGGAGAGGGGGCAGAAATCCGAGATTTCCGGAGGGCTGAGCCTCGCGTTTTTCTTGTCCTGCCGTGCCCGCTGTGCCAGAACCGCCCGGGCAATTCCTTCACGGAGCTCCGCCGTCGTCTGTGCAGGACCTTCTGCGTTTCCGGCCTCGTGCTTTTCCACCTGCACGCGGATGTCCACCCGGTCCAGGAGGGGGGCGGAGAACTTCTTCCAGTATTGCGCTACTGCGCTCGACGAACAGAGGCAGAGCTTGTCGCGCGAGCCGAAGTTGCCGCAGGGGCAGGGGTTCGTGGCAAGCAGGAGCTGGAATGAAGCGGGAAAGACCGTTGACCTGCCTGCCCGGCTCAGGGTAATCGAGCCGCTTTCCAGCGGGACGCGGAGCATCTGCAGGACGGAGCTTTTGAATTCCGCAGCTTCGTCCAGGAAGAGGACCCCGTTGTGGGCAAGGGAGATTTCCCCGGGAGTCAGCCGGGGGCCGCCTCCGCATATCCCTTCGATGGTCGCCGTCTGGTGGGGCTGCCTGAAGGGGGCCGTGCGGACAAGGGGGCTGTCCGGGGGGAGCAGCCCTGCGATGGAGTAAATCCGTGTGACCGGCTGCGCCTCCTTCTGTCCGAGCAGGGGGAGCAGGGCAGGGAACTTCTGCAGGGCGAGGGTCTTGCCGCAGCCCGGAGGGCCGAATGCAAGCACATTGTGTCCTCCTGCCGCCGCCAGCTGGAGGGCGCGGAGAAGAAAGCCCTGCCCCCGGATGTCGGCATACTCGTAGCCCGGCTCTGTTTCCGGGAAGAGGACTCCGCCGACGTTTACGGAGGAGAGGCCGGCCGGACTTTCTTCGCTGCCGGACGCCGGGGGCTTTCGGGTGAAGCAGCTCTCCTTCCGCAGGGCTTCGTAGGCTTCCAGAAGGGAGGACGCACCGAACACCTCCATGTCCTCAATCTCCCGTGCCTCACCGGCGTTTTCCGCGGGGACGATGCAGCGGAGAATGCCGCCCTCCCGCGCCGTGCTTGCCGCTGCGTGGACACCCTTCAGGGGGCGCACCCGCCCGTTCAGCTCCAGCTCGCCCATCACCAGGATGCTGCCGTCCGGCAGGTCTCCGCCCCGGCCGTCAGCCGTGTCCTCTTCGCACAGGACGGCAAGGGCTACGGCGAGGTCGAAGCCTGCCCCTTCCTTCTTCAGGTCCGCCGGGGCGAGGCTTATGAGGACCCGCTCCGGGGGAAAGTCGAAGCCGCAGTTCCGTATTGCGCTCCGCATCCGCTCCCGGGATTCCTTGACGGCCCCGTCGGCCAGACCCACGATGTCCACGGCGGGAATCCCCCGCCGCAGGTCTACCTCCACGCTCACGAGGGAACCCTCGTAACCGAAAGGTGAAAAACTGAAAACCTTCATGTTCATCCTCGATGTAAGTTTTATATATACATCTGGTGCTGACATGAAGAAATGTTAAATTGAACGGGAAAAATCGTAAAAAAAATTTGAGGCAGTTCCAAAAGTCCGGACGGGCTTTTGAAACTGCTCATTTTTCTTCTATAATAAGAGGGTATTGCCGCTATGTCCTAGATGAACGACCTGATGAACACGACGATCATGCAGCCCGCCGTGACGAGCTTGAGTCCCGTCCCCGTGATGAAGCCCAGAAAGGAGTAGCAGGCAGACCGGAACGCCTTCTTCATGTTGCTGGAGTCATGGATGATTTCTCCGATGAGTGCGCCGACGAAGGGGCCGATGAAAATCAGCAGGATCTGCCCGGTCACTATCCCCGCGATCACGCCGAGCATGCTTCCCGTGCTCCCCGCCTTGCTGCCCCCGGACTTCTTGGTGAAGTAGGAGGGAACGATGAAGTCCACGATCGTCACGATGACGCATGCGACGGCTGCGATTATCAGCACGGTGAAGGTCACCGGCTCCTTGCAGTGAATGAAGTGCCCGGCAAGAAGGCCGCCCCAGCAGAGGGGAACGCCCGGCAGTCCCGGAACGACACAGCCGATGATGCCCACGATGAAGAGGAGGGCTGCCGCCGCTATAAGTACGATGTCCAATACGCCCATGCCTTGAATGTAGCGAAAGCCGGTGCTTTTGGCAAGAGCGCGGCGGGTAAGCGCGGATAAGAGCAGATAAGAGCGGCTCAAATTGTACTTGAAGGTGCCTGTAATCTGCACTATAATCGAAGTGTTTCCATAATAAAGGAGGTTCCGCCATGAAGAAGATTTTCAAGATAGCCGCATTCGTTCTCGCGGCGTTTGCGTTCTCAGCCTGTACGAGCACTACAGGAGGTGGCAGCGTTGGAGCCGACAGGGGCCAGATGATGCTCGTCAGCGAGGCTGCGATGAACGAGCAGGCAGACTCCCAGTACGCGGAGGTCATCGCCGAAGCCCGCAAGAACCATACGCTCAACCCCGACCTGGCGACCACGGAACGGGTCAGGAACATAGCCCGCAGGCTTATCGCCCAGTGCGGCGTTTTCCGTAAGGACGCGCTCAACTGGAACTGGCAGGTGAACGTCATACAGGAAGATACCGTCAACGCCTGGTGTATGCCCGGCGGAAAAATCGTCGTCTATACGGGGATCATCGATGCCCTGAAGCTGACCGACGGAGAACTGGCCGCCATTATGGGACACGAGATTTCCCACGCGCTCAAGGAGCACAGCCGTGAGCAGTCCAGCAAGCAGGTCCTCGCGGACATCGGCGTATCCGTGGTTTCCGAGATTGCGGGACTGGGCGACCTGGGATCCCTTGCGCTCGCCCTGGGCGTGCAGTACGGGTTGACCCTGCCGTTCAGCCGCAAGTGCGAGACCGAGGCGGACAACATGGGTACGGAGCTGATGGCGCGGGCTGGCTACGACCCCCACGAGGCCGTCAATGTCTGGATCAAGATGAACAAGCTGGGCGGTTCTTCCGTTCCGCAGATTCTGTCCACGCATCCGTCCAACGACAGCCGCATCAAGAATCTGACCGAGGTTTCAGAGACGGTCTACCCCCTCTACCGGGCGGCCGCGAAATAGCTTCCGGGCAGTTTCAAGTTACTTTTACAAAGGATTTTTGTTATTAAAGCGGTATGAAGAGACTACAGAGATATATTTCGGTTTTACTTCTGGCGGCGGCACTGACCGCCCCGGTGTCGGCGAAGGGCTTCTTCAGCAAGCTCTTCGGCAAGAGCAGTACTACGTCCGGCGGAAGTGTCGGGGCTGACCGCGAGCAGTTCATGCTCGTTTCGGCCGAGGATATGGACAAACAGGCCCAGGAGCAGTATGCCCAGGTTCTGAAGGAAGCCGGGGATGCCGGGACGCTTAACACGGACAAGGCCGTCTACAACCGCGTCCAGTCCGTCGCCCAGAAGCTCATCGCCCAGACCGGGGTATTCCGCGAGGATGCCCTCAAGTGGGACTGGCAGGTGAACGTCATAAAGGAAGAAACTGTCAATGCCTGGTGCATGCCCGGCGGAAAGATTGTCGTCTACACGGGGATAATCGACAGCCTGAAGCTGACCGACGGGGAACTTGCCGCCGTCATGGGGCACGAGATTTCCCACGCGCTCAAGGAGCACAGCCGCGAGCAGGCAAGAAAGCAGTACATCCAGCAGGCGGGCATTGCCGTTGTCTCGCAGGTTGCGGGAATAAGCGAGACGGGACAGGCCGTCCTTGCCTTGGGAGGCCAGTACGGGCTGACCCTGCCGTTCAGCCGCGAGTGTGAGACCGAGGCTGACAACATGGGCACTGAGCTGATGGCCCGCGCGGGCTACGACCCCCACGATGCGATAAAGGTCTGGGAGAAGATGAACAAGCTGGGAGGCGGTTCCGTCCCGCAGATTCTTTCCACCCACCCGTCCAACGACAACCGCATCAAGAACCTGACGACTGTCGCTGAAACCGTCTACCCCCTCTATCTGGACACGCAGAAAAAGAAAAGCAAGTAATTGCAGAGCTAGGATCTCTGCTGTACCCCGCCGGAGCTGGCGGGGTCTTTTTTTTCAGTGTACATCCGGGGCAGCTTCAAAAAGTCCGGGCTGGGGCCTCGGTTCACTGAATCTGGGGCATAGAATCGGCGAATCTGCGGTATGGATTCTCTGAATCTGCGGTATGGATTCGCCGAACCTACGGTATAGATTCATCGAATCTACGGTATAGGTTCATCGAATCTACGGTGCAGGTTCAGCGAGTCTACGGCGCAGGTTCAGCAGATCTGCACAGCAGATTCAGCGGGTCTACTGTGCAGATCCGGCATGTCTACACGGCAGGCTTCGTCCAGCCCGGATTTAGCCCAGGCTGGACAGGTATTCTACTGCCGACAGGGCGGCGACGTTGCCTTCCCCCGCGGCCTTGATGTACTGGTAGGGCGTGCCGGTGATGTCTCCGCAGGCAAAGCAGCCCTTTACGCTCGTTGCCATCCGCCTGTCCACCTTGACGTGCCTGCCGTCCATCTCCAGGCCGGGCAGAAGTTTGTCCGGAGCAACCGCCTCCCGCAGGAAAAAGATTCCGTCTGCGCTGTAACTGCCTCCTTCACATACGAGCCGGTCTGCCTTCATCTTTCCTTCCACGGACAGGGGCTTGTCCGTGATTACCTCGATGTTTTCCGCTTCAAACGAAACGTCTCCCTTGTACTGGGGAAGGTAGATGACCTTCGCCGCTTTTTCCGCAAGGAAGGCAGCTTCCTTCTCCTCATCCCTGGACCAGGCTGCGACAATCGCACTCTTGCCCTTGTACAATGCCGCATCGCATGTGGCGCAGTAGCTTACGCCCCGGCCCAGGAATTCCGCCTCGCCGGGCAGGGGCGTGCCGAAGTTGACCCCGGAGGCAAGGATGACCGCACGGGATTCGATGATGTC
>CADBRC010000372.1 GCA_902796985.1 uncultured Spirochaetaceae bacterium | reverse complement strand
GGTGCGTCCGGTTCAGGTGCGTCCGGTTCAGGTTCGTCCGGTACGGGTTCCTCAGCTTCCGGTTCCGGCATGTCTGGATCCGGCTCATCGGGTTCAGGTGCATCCGGATCCGGTTCATCCAGCTCTGGTTCAGGTGCATCCGGTACAGGCATAAAGAATGAGGTGGCCATAAACCTCGCTGACGAATCAGAGTGGAAAGGCAAGAGCTTCTCCGAGTTCAAATTCAACGTTGACAGGAACTGCAAAGTCCGCGTTACGCTGAAAGCCAACTTTGCCAACGAATGGTGTGAGAACTTCAAGCTTGATACACATGGCTACTATAATACCAATGTCGGAGCATCCGTATATCCGAACAGGAATGCCAACGGTAAGTGGGACGGTACCGGCTGGTTCGAGAAAGACTTGGAAGCCGGGCTGGACTACTACGTACTCAGCAAGGACGACGGCGCTGACTTCACCATCGTCAACGTCGAGTACCTCCAGTAGCCGTGGAAAGCTATATGGACAGCCTTGTGCTAAACCACCTTTTCTTCTATAATAGCCCCTTATGAGCGAGAACTTCCGGGAGTTCTGGGGCGAGGCCCTCAGGCTGATAAGAGAGGAATACACCAGCAAGGGGCAGGAGGGGGACTTCAAGCTCTGGTTCAACATGGAATACGTGGGGGACTCGGGCAACGAGATAACCGTCAACGTTCCATCCGCTTTCTTCTGGGCACAGCAGGTCTCAAAAGGATATGTTTCCAAGGTTCAGGAGACGCTCAAGAATCTGACCGGGCAAGACCTTACGCTCGTCCATGTGGAGACCAACAGGCCGGTTTCGGCACAGGCATCCCAGCCGCAGCAAGCAGCACAGGCAGAGCAAAGCCCTCAGGCTCAGATCTCCCCCGCACCCGTAAGCGTCCCTCCCGCTCCGGCAGCAGGAGGGAAAGCTGTCATCTTACCATCCGCACGGGAGGACTTCAATTCCGGCCGCACGGATGACGAGGCAGAAGCAGAGCGGCCCAGCGGGCGTGGTCCCCATCCCCTGCTCAGCGAGGAATTCACTTTTGACAGCTTCGTCAAGGGCGACAACAACGACTACGCATACTCCTCCTGCCTCGCCATCGCCCAAAACCCCGGCCAGGCAAAGCTCTTCAATCCCCTCCTCCTTTACGGCGGAAGCGGACTGGGCAAAACCCACCTGATGCAGGCGGTCGGCAACTACATCTGGCAGCATAACCCGGAACAGCTCAAGATATGCTATACGACGACGGAGAACTTCATGAACGAGTTCAGCGCCGCCATCAAGGGCAACGTTCCTGACAAATTCACCAAAAAATACCGGAGCTACGATGTGTTCCTGCTGGACGACATCCACTTCCTCCTCGGAAAGCCTGCCCTGCAGGAAGCCGTGTTCAACACCTTTGACGGGCTCAAGAGCCACAACGCCCAGATGGTCTTTACCTGTGACCGGCCGCTCAACGAGCTCAAGGGACTGGAAGAGCGGCTCCGGAGCCGCATAGGCAGCGGGGCCCCGATTGACATGGCCCCTCCGCAGTTCGAGACCAGGTGCGCAATACTGCAGAAAAAGCTCGAACTGCTGGGAAAGAATCTTCCTGATGAGATCGTCAGCTACATCGCCAAAAACGTGCAGTCCAACGTCCGTGACCTGGAGGGCTGCCTGAAGAAGGTCCTCGGCTACGCAGAGCTGACGGGACAGGTGCCGGATGTTGCCAAGACCCAGAACCTCCTGCGCGACAACTTCGTCGAGGCCTCCATGGAGTCCATTTCGATGGACACCGTGCAGCGGGTCGTCGCCGAGCACTACAACATCTCCCTGTCGGACATCAAGGGGAAGAAGCGGAACAGCAAGGTCACGTTCCCCCGGCAGATTGCAATTTACATCGGCCGGACCCTGCTCGACTACTCCTACCCGGAGCTCGGAGAGGAGTTCGGCGGACGCGACCATACGACGATGATGCACAGCTACGAGAAAATCTCCGATCAGCTCAAAGTAGATCCCTCGCTTGAGGTGACCATAAACATGCTGATACGGCAAATAAAGGACTACCGGAAGTAGCCCGCGCAGGACAGGAGGCGCAGAATGAAACTGCTCGTAATAATACCAACGTACAATGAAGTCGAGAACATAACCCGGCTTATCCCCGAAGTCTTCGCCGTCATACCGGCAGACGCCGGAATCCTCGTCGTAGACGACGGTTCTCCCGACGGGACGGGCAAGGCCGTCAAGGACATACAGGGCCAGTACGAAGGCCGCCTGAACATCCTGGAGCGGACCCAGAAGTCGGGCCTCGCGGACGCGTACATCACGGGCTTCCGCTGGGGAATGGAGAACGGCTACGATGTGCTCTGCGAGATGGACGCGGACTTCTCCCATAAGCCCGAATACCTGCCTGCCATGTGGGAGGCCGTGCAGACGAACGACGTCGTCATCGGTTCCCGCAACGTCAAGGGCGGCAGCGTAGAGGGCTGGACCTTCACGCGAAACCTCATCTCCAAGGGAGGCTCGCTCTACTCGCGGATGGTGCTCGGCTGCCCCGTGAAGGACCTGACCGGCGGCTTCAACATGTGGCGCAAGGCCGCACTGGACAAAATCGGCCTGGACACGATAATCTCCAAGGGCTACTCCTTCCAGATAGAGATGAAGTACAAGGCATACAAAGCCGGCTGCTCCATCAAGGAGATACCGATAAACTTCCCCGACCGGAAGTTCGGCCAGTCCAAGATGAGCAAGGGCATCTTCATGGAAGCCCTCAAGGCCGTCTGGCGGATCCGCCGGGCCTGAGCCTGCCCCAGGCTGCCGCTACCACATCCTCCCGGCGAGCATCGCAAGGCGGATGAAGGTGACGGAGCTGCCCTCCTTCAGGCAGACGGGCGCATCGAGCGGGGCGGACTGGTCCAGTCCCGCGACTTCCTCTCCGTCGATGAAGAGGGCAAACAGTCCGTCCCCGTAGCACTGGCGGGAGTTCCGTTGTGCCTCCTCAAGCGGGGGAACGGTATTCCTCGTGCCGGACAGGGCTGACAGGGGGCCGAACGATATCTTTCCGCCCGC
>CADBRC010000371.1 GCA_902796985.1 uncultured Spirochaetaceae bacterium | reverse complement strand
TGTTTACGAGCGGACCACCCGAGTTCCCCTGATTGATTGAAGCATCCGTCTGGATAAAGTCGCTGATGGAACCGATCTGCGTACCGCTTCTGCCCGTTGCGCTGACGATTCCCTGCGTAACGGAAGCGAAGTAGCCGAGGGGGCTTCCCAGTGCGAGGACAATGTCGCCCTGCTGTACCGCGTCGCTGTTGCCGAGGTTGGCAATCGTGATGTCACTGTCAGCCGTCTCGAAGGAGACGAGGGCTATGTCCATCCGCTCGTCCGCTCCGACGAGCTTACCGTCGAACTCGCGGTCATCGTTCAGCTTAATCTTTATCGTGGTCGCGTTCCCGGCGACATGGTTGTTCGTCAGGACGTAGACGGTCTTGCCGGATTTGCGGACGATGACTCCCGATCCAAGGGCAGACTGCTCCATCTCTTTCGGCTCGGAGTTGCCGCTTCCGCCGAAGGGCCAGCCGTCACCAAAGGGCCAGAAGTTCTCGAAGGGGTTCTGGGATGCAACCTGAGTCTTCTCCGTGACATCGACTTCGACGACGGCGGGGAGAACGTTCTCGCTTACGGAGCGGAATACCTCCTGCAGGGACTTGACGACTTCCAGCGAATTGCTGGAAAGCTGTGTCGCGGTCTTTTTGTTGACAGCCTTGCTCTCGGCAAAGGCGACGTTGGCAGAGCCGTTATTCGCCTTGCACGAGAAGGCGAGGATTGCGAAGGAAACCGCAGCGACAGATAGGGTTCCCAGAATCTTAACGGGCAGATTGGATATTTTTTTCATCAAAAGCCTCCATATATATCTTTTGCAATTGAATTCATCATCAAGAAATATAACGATATTTGGGGGTAAAGTGTTACAAATATTTTGAATATTTTAAGAAAATAATGTTATGGGCATATCTGCCGGTTATCCATATTTCCTTATTGTTATTGGAATTATCTTATGTTATAATCCAGATATGAGTTATGAGTGTAAAGAACTGACGATGGGCGACGGCAACGTGAACTGCTTCCACTGCTGGCTGCCTGAGGGGGAGGTGCAGTCCCTCGTCCTTTTGAGTCACGGGATGACTGAATATGCCTTCCGCTACGCCCCATTCGGGGAATTCCTGAATTCTAAAGGAATAGCCCTGTTCGCCGAGGATCACCGGGGGCACGGCAAGACCGCCGAACGGGCGGAAAGAGAAGGGACAGGCAGTTTCGGCTACCTGGCGGACAGGGACGGCTTTTTCCGCGTGGTTGATGATATAATGGAAGAGGCCAGGATGCTCCGCTCCCAGTACTCCGGCAAAAAGCTGTTTTTGTTCGGTCACAGCTTCGGCTCCTTCATAGCCCAGTGCTTCATCGAGCGGTATGGGGAACTCGTGGACGGCTGCGTCCTCTGCGGGACGGCGGGCCCCCGCCTTTCAGTCTACCCCGGAAAGCTTATCATCAAGGCGATAACGGCTTTCTCTGGCAGGAAGAACATCTCCCCGCTCATCGGCAAACTCACGATGGGGAACTATGGGGACAACTGGCTCAGCCGGGACAGCGAGCTGCTTTCCAAATACGTGTCTGACCCTTGGTGTACCTTCAAGTGTAAGAACGGTTTCTACGTGGACATGCTGACGGGCCTCTGCTCCATACACAGGAAGAAGAACCTCTCGGCCATCCCCAAGGCTCTGCCGGTCTTCCTCATTGCGGGAACAGATGACCCTGTCGGTGACTACGGCAAGAGCGTCCGCGCCCTCTACGAGTGCTACCGGAAGCTCCCCCTCACCGATGTCACCCTCAAGCTCTATGAAGGAGCCAAGCATGAGCTTCTGAACGAGACTAACCGCGACGAGGTGATGAACGATGTGTTGGAATGGCTGAACGCCCGGTAGAAGCGGGGCGGTGTATTCCAATCTGTACTGCATCTGGGGTCCAGGGGTGCTAACCCCTTGGACCTGTATGAATGAAAAACGTATGGAGCGGGGAGGCTCCAACTAGCGGGCGTTTGCTTGCGAATATCTGGCTGTATGCCTGTCAGCCTGCATTTGTATAGGCTGATGATACGGATGCAAGCACTTGCCCGCGAAGTTGGAAACCCCGCGGGAATACGTTTGTCAATTCGTTAGAAACTGCTGTCCAAATTCCTGCTGTCCAGGAGGACGATGCTGCCGCTTGCGGCGACAACGACCACGCCCCTCTCGGAGATGACGATGGGGGTATTGGACTCGACCGCGACAGGGCTCTTCACCTGCAGCTGAAGTGACTTGTTGTACTTGGCAACGACATAGCTTGAGCCGTCCTTGATGACGCAGTAGTAACCGCCGTTGCCGTCGGTGACGAGCACGCTGTCATTGGCGACCATCTCATTGCTTTCCTTCTGAATTTCCATGTTCATTGAATCCAAAAGGCAGAGCTTGACTGCGTTGTTGCCGCTCGCAGAGCCGTCTCCGCAGATTGCCAGGTAGTAGATGCTGCTCGTCTGCACAGAGGACTCCCTCGCATCCTCGATGACGGGGCTTGAGACCGGGAATATCGTCCTCTCGTGGACAACGTTGACCGGAGAGACCTTCAGCGTACTTCCGTCGGCCATGCTGACCTTGACCATCTGGCTCAGGTCCTTAGTCTCGTTGACGACCTTGAGTCCGATGATGGAGTTGCCCTCATCGACGGCAAGGGCTTCCTCGAGCAGGGCCTGCTTGTCCTTTGCTATCTCGGTCCGCTCGGCCTGAGCCTCGGACTCCTTCTTGTCGGCAAAGTCCTGATGCTCCTTGACCTCAGCTTCGGCCTCGCTCAGCTTATCCTGCTGGGCTGCTGCCGCCTCGGCTTCAGCCTGGGCTTTCTTAGCCGCCTCATCAGCTGCTTTCTGGGCGGCCAGGGCATCCTGCTCAGCCTTTTTGGCATCCTGTTCAGCCTTCTTCTTTGCTTCCTCGGCCTTCTTGGCATCCTCGGCAGCCTTCTTGGCAGCGGCCTGGGCGGCTTCATCATCAGGATTCTCGCCTGCGTTCTTTTTGGCCTCGTCAGCTTTCTTCTTCGCCTCGTCAGCGGCCTTCTTCGCATCGTCGGCCTTCTTCTGGGCGGTCTGGGCAGAGCTGTCAGCCTTGCCCGCATCCTTGGCTGCCTTGTCGGCGGCCTGCTCGGCCTCACGCTTGGCCTTCTCCTGCTCGGCGAGCTTCTGCTTCTCCCTGTCGGCTTTCTCCTGGGCCTCGGCGGCCTTGTCAGCGGCCTGCTCTGCCTCGCGCTCCTTTATGTCCACCATGTCCTGGCGGACGTCAATGCCCTTGTCGTTCTCCTCCCGCATGTTGTCCACGACGTTCCTGTCGCTTATGACGGAGGTATCGACGGTGGAGAGGCCGCCGTTCAGGTCACGCAGCGGGATGACTATCTGGGTCTTGCCCGGCCATTCGTTCCACTTGGTGGAAAGACCGCACTTCTCTTTGGTCAGGTTCTTTGTGACGACCGTCTTATAGCGGTCCTGGAATACGTCCAGCTTCTGCCGGTAGACCGCATTGTAGACGGTGACAAAGGTCGCTATAGTGGTCGCGTCATTGCTGTTGTAGCCGTATGCTGCCTGAAGGTAACCTGCGATGATGCGGCGCAGGTTCTTTATGTGGTCAACCGAGGCGTTCGGGTTCAGAATGAGGATATCCGCATCGAACTTGCCTTTCTCGTTCTCGTCTATGGCATGGATTATGGAATACTTGCCGTTCAGGTTGAAAGAGCCTTCCTTTGTCACGCTGCGGGACACCTGCCGTCCCAGCCCGCGTCCAATTTCGGTGATCGCATCCGCCGTCTCTATGACCGTATGGGGGCCGGTATAGTTCTCGAACTGAATCGTTCCGACATCCCCCGTGACGCGGATTTCGTCCTCGTCAACCCCGAGGGCTGCCGCCGAGAACATCGCTGTCAGGCTGAGTGCGGCAAAAGCTGCCATAAACCTGGTGAGTTTCATATATCCTCCTATTTCCTACTATATA
>CADBRC010000370.1 GCA_902796985.1 uncultured Spirochaetaceae bacterium | reverse complement strand
GTGCGGGCTGAGCGTCGGAGAGCTACGCAAAAAGGGGATGGTCGGCTGTCCCGAATGCTATGCGATTTTTAAAGACGACATACGCAAGTACATCATGGGCAAAGGAATCAAGGGAGTCTATACGGGCAGCATGCCGGAGCGGCTCGCCAACATGAGGTCGGTGCTGAATGACAGGGTTATCCTTCAGGATAAGCTTTCCAAGGCGATTGAGAACGAGGAGTATGAGAAAGCCGCAATGTACCGCGACTACCTGAAGGCGCTGGAGAAAACTTCGGTCGCGGACGGAGAGGAGGAAGAATGAGCGACAGTTTGACTGCGGAACAGGGAGCCTGGTACGCGGACGCAGGGGCGGAGAACGACGTCATCCTCTCAAGCCGCATCCGCCTTGCCCGGAACCTTGCGAACTTCCCCTTTCCTGCACGGCTCCGGGGTAACGACGGGGAGCGGATACAGTCCATCGTCACCGATGCGTTCAATCATCTGGACAATGCCGATGACTTTCAGGCCATCTGCGTCAAGGATCTGGACAGTTTGGGAAGCAAGGTGCTGGACGAACGGGGCATCCTGAGCGGGGCAGCATCATCCGCCGGCAAGGTCGAAGACCAGGAGGTCATTCTCCGCAAGGACGGAAGGCTCTCATGTACCGTCAACGTTCAGGATCACCTGCACATCGCGTCCTTTGCAGCCGGGCTTGACTTTGACAAGGCCGTGGAGGAGGGACGTGCCGTTGACAAGCAGCTCCAGAAACGGATTCAGTTCGCGGCGAGCTATGACTACGGCTTTCTGACTTCCTCCGTCATGGATGCAGGGAGCGGAATGCGCCTGTCAGTCCGCGTCCATCTGCCCTCGCTTTCCATGCTGGGGAGAATCCGCGGTGCCATACAGGCTCTCAGCTCTTCCAATGTCGCCTTCCGTGCCTCTTACGGGGCGGGTACCGGAGGGGCGGTCAGCGGTAACGGGGGAAGCGGTACTTCCCTCGGTTCTTACTACGACATCTATACGGTTGACTGCCAGACCGGTTCGGAGTATGACCAGATTGCGTCGATTGTCGCCGCTGCCAAGAAGATAGCCGAGCTGGAGCATCTTGCGCGCGAGGAGTGCGGCAAGACGATGGAGAGCGAAGTGCGCAACTGTCTGTACAGGTCGCTTGCTCTTGCCAAGTCAAGCATATTCATTTCCCTCCGCGAGGGAATAGACATAGTGAGCGGAGTTAAGTGGGGGCTGGACATGAAGCTTGCCTCCGGGGTGGAGGAGAGCGAGCTGTACGCCCTGCTTTTCCGCATACAGGAAGGACATCTGGAGTATGTCCTGAAAAACGGGAACTTCACGTTCGAGGCGGACGTGGAAGGGAAAAAGAACAAGGAGGAGGAGCGGCTCAGGGCCATCATCCTCCAGGAAGCTTTCAGTAACATCGAGTAGTCAAATAGGAGATTCTGAACATGGCGAACGGAAACAACGGAAACAAAAGCCTCTCGCCTAAGGCACAGCGTCTGGTGATGGCTCTTGCCGCGGACGAGGCATACCATCTGGGCAGCGAGCAGCTGGACCCGGAGCACGTGATGCTCGCCATGCTCAAGTATGGCGACGGGCTGGGCTATCTTGTCATCAAGTCCCTGCGCATAAACGTGCTGACTTTGCAGCTGTCAATCGAACAGAGCATGCCGTCCCGCATTCCTGCTACGGAGATATACAATCTGCCTTTCTCAAAGCGCTTGACGGATGTAATCAACGCGGCTGGTATGGAGGCCCAGCTTCTGGGCTGCGACTACATCGGGACAGAACACCTGCTGCTTGCAATGATTGCGGAGAAGGATTCGATATGCCAGCAGTTCTTCCGCAGGGCGGAGCTTTCCATAGAGCAGCTGCGTCATAAAGTCCTTGAGATAGAGCGCAAGATTCCCTCATCTGCCAAAACCGGGGAGGGCGAGGATTCCAATAACAACTTCCGGCCTACCAATTTCCAGAACCTGACCGGTGGTGCCGTTCCCCTGATGGCGGACGGCAGCGAGCAGAGGAAGACAAACAACAAGAATTCGATACTGGCCCAGTTCAGCCGTGACCTGACCGAGGCAGCTCGGGGCGACGATGCAGATCCGGTGATCGGACGTGATGTGGAGATTCAGCGGGTCGTGCAGATATTAAGCCGGCGTACCAAGAACAACCCCGTGCTTGTCGGCGAGCCCGGGGTCGGCAAGACCGCCATAGCGGAGGGCCTTGCCCAGCGCATTGTCAAGGGAAACGTTCCAAAGGGACTTCTCAAGAAACGAATCCTCTCGCTCGATATGGCTGCGATGATTGCCGGGACCAAGTACCGGGGCGAGTTCGAGGATCGTCTCAAGCGGGTGATGAAGGAAGTAAAGGATTCCCATGACGTGATTCTTTTCATCGACGAGCTGCATACCCTCATCGGCGCAGGCAGCGCGGAAGGAACGATGGACGCGTGCAACATGATGAAGCCTGCCTTGAGCCGGGGCGAGATACAGGTCATTGGTGCAACGACGACCAAAGAATTCCGCAAGTACATAGAGAAAGATGCCGCCCTTGCCCGCCGTTTCCAGCGGGTCACTGTGGAGGAGCCGTCCGAGGAGGACACGATAAAAATTCTGGAAGGGCTCAAGGGCAGATACGAGGACTTCCATCATGTTCAGTACGAGGATGGGGTTATCCCGCTCATCGTGAAGTATTCCACCCGCTACGTCTTTGAGAAGTTCCTCCCGGACAAGGCGATAGACATAATGGACGAGGCCGGTGCCGCCAAGAAGGTCATGGAAGACAAGAGACCCGAGGAGCTCGTGGAGCTTGAGAATTCAATAGAATCCCTGAGCGAGGAAAAGCGGACCCTGGTCCAGATGCAGGATTACGAGAATGCCGCCATGGTCCGCGATAAGGTTGCTGATCTGAGGCGGCGGCTTGAGGCGTTCAACATCGCGTGGAAGAACAATGAGCTTGCTACCCGTCGCGTTGTGACCAAAGAGGACATCTGCCGCATTGTCAGCAACATGACCCATATCCCCGCCGATCAGCTTGATGCCGGTGAGGCGCAGCGCCTTCTTGATATGGAGGATACCCTGCACCGGGAGGTCGTGGGGCAGAACGAGGCAGTCCATCTGATAAGCGGTGCCGTCCGCCGGAGCCGTGCGGGGGTATCATCGCTGAAACGCCCCTTGGGTTCATTTATCTTTCTGGGGCCTACGGGTGTCGGAAAGACCCAGCTCGCAAAGGCCCTTGCGAAGTTCCTCTTCGGTACAGAAGATGCCCTTATCCGCGTGGACATGAGCGACTTTATGGAAAAGCACACCTCATCCCGCCTTGTCGGTGCGGCACCGGGATATGTCGGGTATGAGGAAGGCGGTATGCTGACTGAAAAGGTCAGGCAGCATCCGTATTCGGTTGTCCTGCTGGACGAGATTGAGAAGGCGCACTCCGATATCTTCAACCTGCTTTTGCAGATGCTTGAGGAAGGCGAGCTTAACGATAACCTTGGGCATACGGTCAGTTTCCGCAACACGGTCATAATCATGACGAGCAATGCGGGTGCCAGGCAGATTACGAGCGACAGCAGGATGGGCTTCTCTTCGACCGGCGAGGGGCTCCTTCCCTATGACGACATGAAGGAGAACGCGATGGAGGAGCTCAAGAGGATAATGTCGCCCGAGCTCCTCAACAGGATTGACGACATAATCGTGTTCAATGCTCTCGGAAAAGAGCAGGTTGCTAGGATTCTTGACATACAGCTTCAGGAGCTCCGTGACAGGCTTGCCGAACAGGGGCTTTCCCTCCAGCTTAAGCCCAAGGCCCGCGATTATATGGTGGAGCACGGCTATGATGTCAGCATGGGGGCGCGTCCCATGCGCCGCCTGATACAGCGGGACGTAGAGGATGAGCTTGCGACCCTGCTCCTCAGCGGGAAACGGGGGGACAGCGATACGATTGTGATAGACTCCAACGGCGATAAGCTGACCGTCAGGTTCAAAAAGCCCAAGACGGTAATAACGATAAAGACAAGCGGGGATCTGGCTTTGGTTGCCCCGGACGAGAACTAGGAGGACGGCATGAAAGAATTCTTGCAGTACGAGATGGTCAGGAATGATGCCCTGAAGATTGCCCACAGGATTTGCAAGCAGGACGGCTTTGTGCCGGATATCATCTATGCCTCGCTCAGGGGCGGTGCGTATATGGCGAACGTCATCAGCGAATACTACAAGGTCGCGATGAAGGAGCACAAGCCCATCCTTTATGCCGCCGTCGTTGCCCGCAGCTACAGCAACGTCAAGATTCAGAACGCTGTCAGGATTGACGGATGGACATACTCCCCGGATTACCTCCGTCCCGGCGACAAGATAATGCTCGTCGATGACATCTATGACTCGGGACGCACGCTGAACTACCTTGTCGG
Source organism: uncultured Spirochaetaceae bacterium (assembly GCA_902796985.1). Taxonomy (GTDB): domain Bacteria; phylum Spirochaetota; class Spirochaetia; order Treponematales; family Treponemataceae; genus Treponema_D. The sequence goes on along the minus strand of CADBRC010000370.1, from coordinate 1,927 downwards.
CATTCTCTTGGAGAAGGGGGTTCCGCGCGAGAACATCAAGGTCGTCGTGCACGATTACAAGATATATGCCTACAAAGAGGAGCAGCTTCCCATCCAGCCGGACTACTGGTGCCGCAAGTTCGTCATAGACCAGCCCGACAACAATACCTGGATTAACTACTGCAGCCACGAGATGGTCGGCCTGACGCAGGAGGAGCTTGAAGAGCATTACTACAAGCCCTATCCCGAGCTCCGCGAAGTCCTCTCCGAGATTTTCCCCGGCTGACTTTAACCGATGGGGGCAGCATTCCGTAGGCTTCTGGCGGTATTCCTCTTTGCCTTTTGGGGCGTGCCCGTTGCTCTGTGTCAGGCTTCGGATGCTGCCCCTCTGGACATAATAAGCCCCATCCCCGGCAGCTGGGGAAACAGGCAGCCGCTCGTCGTCAACGCACCGGACGGGTGGGAGGTATACTATTCCGTCTCCGGCTCTGATCCCCTGCTTTTTGGATTCGCATATGACGGTCCCTCTCTGATAGATCAGGAGGGGGACGTGCACCTGAAAATTACCGCCGTGGACAGGACGGGACGGCGTTATGACTATGGCGTAGACTACAGCGTCAAGAGATACTCCCAGCTGGATCCGGCTGGTAAATGGACCGAGGCGCAGAAGAAATTCATCCTCGCCATCTCCGTGAATCCCGTGCGCAAGTATACGGCGGGCAGCGTCTTTTCTATTCCGGAAGCTTTCAGTTACACGACGGCAAGCGATATTTCCTCCTCTGGCATCCGCTTTTTCAAAGGCGGCCTGCTTTCGCTCGGGGAAGGAAACAACATAGTCCGCTTTGTTCCCTTCATCGTGACGGACGGAACGTCTTTCTTCCGTTTTCTTGTCAGGACGGTCCCGGCCAGAGAGGAACGGGATGAGTCCAGGCTGATGCCCTTTCGGTTCTCAGACTGGGAGACTGTCATCCCGCTTGATGCCTCGTATGTGCTGAAGATTGATGATGGCCCCTGGCAGGGCAAACCTTCCGTCCTGCGGGTTGACCGGAGCGAGACCCATGTTCTTTTCTGGAAGCTGGCAGGGGCTGCCGATGACGGAAAGGCGGAAAGCATGGTCCTGTATCCTCGGCCATCCCTTGCATGTGCTGCAAGACCGGACGGAAGCTGTCTTTTCTCGCTTGGGCCGGAGAGTCCTTACCTTGCAGGTTACAGACTCGGCAGGACGGAATCCCCCTCCGGTATGCCTCCTGCGGTGGGCTTGCATAAGTCTCTCGTTCTGGATGCCTTCCCCGGGGAGGACATCGCCGGGAATTTTACCTGCGGCGTGTATCTGGATGGGGTATATCAGGGGGACCTTTCAGCGCCCTACCGCGTAGACCGGCTGCCACCCCGTCCGCCTGAAATCAAACCTGCGAAGCTGACCGGGCTTGACTTTTCCGACGGAAGGGAAGTCCGTGTGGAGGGCGAACCGGGCACGAGAATCTTCTGTTCGTATTCCGGGGATGGCGGTTACGGACCGCTTGACGGGAACAGCCTGTTCCTCCCTGCGGCCGGGAATGCTTCTGTGACATATACTGTCTCTGCATACGCTGTGGATGCAGCCGGGAACGCCGGAGAAAAGCAGGAGACCACGGTGATTGTGGACGGCAGGAACGTGTACGTGAAAGCCCCTGATTCTGTATCCCCCCCTGATTCCCCGGAAGGGAACGGCAGTTCGGAAGCTCCCTTCACGAGCTTTGAGAGGGCAGCACTTGCTGTTAATTCAAACGAAGGACTTACCGTGCACATAGAGGGGAATGTCATTGTCCGCTCGGACATCGTGCTGACAAAAGCCTGTGTCGTGGAGGCAGGCCGGGGCTGTCTGACATTTGCGGGGAATGCAGCTCTTTCCGTAGAGGGAGCAGATATCGTATTCAAAGATTGTGTGATTTTCACCGGCAGCACGGAC
>CADBRC010000369.1 GCA_902796985.1 uncultured Spirochaetaceae bacterium | reverse complement strand
GGCCTCGTCGTCCGCCTCCATCGAGGAGATGGTCGGCAACATCACGTCCATAAACAACATCGTGGACAAGAACTTCCAGATAGTCAACGAGCTGGAGGAGGCGACGAAGGGCGGCCGGCTTAAGCTGACCGAGGTGGACAAGCTGGTCGGTGCGATCGAGAAGGAGTCCTCGTCCCTCATGGAGATGAGCGGGGCCATCCAGAAAATCGCGAGCCAGACGAACCTGCTCGCCATGAACGCCGCGATCGAGGCCGCCCATGCGGGCGAGTTCGGCGCGGGCTTCTCCGTCGTTGCAGACGAAATCCGAAACCTCGCAGAGGACTCCGGCGGCGAGGCCAAGAAGATAAGCGATGTCCTCAAGAAGATAAAGGTCATGGTGGACGGAGCCTACAGCAAATCCAGCGAGGTCAGCCACGACTTCGAGAACGTCGTTACCCTCATGGAAAACGTCAAGGAGCAGGAGCTTGAGGTCAAGAGCTCCATGCAGGAACAGAGCGAGGGAAACAAGCAGCTGCTGAAGAGCCTGGAACAGATGAAGGAAGGAACCCGCGCCGTTCAGGATGCCGCCGAGGAACTGAACCGCAACACGCGGAACGTCATATCTGCCGTGGAGAACATCGGACAGGGGAAGTAGCACCGCCTGTCCGGGCCGGGACTGGATGACCCGTCCTTGCCCACGCGGTTTCTTTCCATTATAATGCGCCTATGGTTCGCATCGCGGTGGAAGGTGCCGGGCCGGGAGAGGACGCGCAGGTAACACCCGATGTCGTCCAGAACCGCTTCGGCATTGTTTATGGAAAGTACACGCTCCTTGAGCTGACGGGGGAAGACAGAAGCCTCTTCATCCCCCTCCACATTGAGGGCAGGGAGGCACGGCTGGGCCTCTTCCTGTCGGACATTTCTGCCGCCGGACTTGAGGAGCTCTGCGCCTTCGTTTTCGCCCGTTACCCCGTAAAAAGCATACGCTGGGACTGCTCGCTTTCTTCCCTCGGCCGCCGCTACATCCGGCGGAACCACCCTGCCAACCACTGGAAAGTTATTCTTCCCGCATCCGCAGACGAACTCTGGGCGCGCATGTCACGCAAGTCCCGCTACAACAGGCGGCGGGAGGAAAAGCTCCTGCTTGACCGTCTGAACGAAGGCGGGAATGCCCCGGCCGGAGAGCTCGTGATGACCGAGTACGAGGGGGCTTCCCGTATACCGCCCGCCGTCGTGGAGACTTTCTTCTCCTTCAAACGGAAGCTGATGGGCCGGGAATACGGCCTTTCGCCCGCGGGCTACCTTGCACGCTATCACGTCACCAACGCATATACCTGGACCCGGGGGGAGCGGACGGTCGCCATCGTCTTCAGCTGCGAGCAGGGACAGAACGTTTTCCTTGAGAACCTGACCTACGACCCGGAGCTGGAAGAATTCTCTCCGGGCTTCCACCTCTACGCCCTCGTCCTTGAGCGGCTCATACAGAAAGGCAAGACCGCCCTCTTCCTGGGCGGGGGGGAGCAGCCCTACAAGAGCCGCTTCGGAGGAATAGAAGACTCCTGCTGGAACGTCGAAGCCTACCGGTCCCCGCTCGCCGCCCTCCCCTCCTACGCGGGCAAGATTGCCGGGCGGATCCCGGGGTCAGCAAAGGCCGCCCGCTTCATCAAACGGGGCTTCCGCTTTGTCCGCGTGCGGAGCAAATGGGCCGTGCAGAAAATTTTCTTCTCGCTCGTGCCCGTAGGTTCTGCCCTGAATACGGAAAAGCGGGATTTTTCCATCACCGTATCGCTGACGAGCTTCCCGCCCCGCCTCCCCACGCTGCACCTGTGCATCAAGTCCCTCATGCGGCAGACGATGAAGCCGGACAGGATTGTCCTGTACCTGGGGGCAGACTGCGAGGGCATTCCCCTGCCCCAAAAGCTCCTCGCCCTGCAGAAAAAAGGACTCACGGTAAAGTACGTCGGCGGCGACCTCCGCCCGCACAAGAAGTACATCTATGCCATGCGGGAGTATCCCGAAGACTTCATCGTCACCGCGGATGACGACCTCCTCTACCGGAAGGACATGCTTGAAAGCCTCTGGAAGGCGCACCTGGCGCATCCCGAAGCCCTCGCCGCAAGCCGCGTCCACCTGATGAAGCAGTCCGGCGGCCGCATACTGCCCTACCGTGACTGGCTGCAGGAGACCGGGACGGTCAGGGAGCCGACCCACGCCCTGCTTTCCACGAACGGGGCGGGAAGCCTCTTCCCACCGCACTGCCTCGCGCCCGAGGCACTGGACACAGAGCTTGCCGCCCGTCTCTGCCTGAATGCCGACGACATCTGGCTCAAGTTCATGCTGATACGCGGCGGAACCAAGGTCGTATGGGCGGGCAGGCGGGCGGCCATGCCGGACGAGATACGGATACGGGCGGAGAAGAAGCAGGCCCTGATGGACGGCAACCTGACCGGAGGCGGCAACGACGGCTACATCGCCGCGTTGGAAAAACACTTCGGAATAAGCCTCGCGGACTACTGCTAAAAAACAGGCCGCCTTCCCCCAGAAAGGGCCTGTTCCGCCCCTTGTTTCCTGCTTCCTTTTACAGTAAACTGAACCTGTCAAACGCACAAATCTCAATACAGAGGAGTTCTTCAATGAACAAGAAACCTTTCCTTATAACCGGGGTATTCCTGGTTCTCGCGGCAGCCGCCATCGTCATCGGAGTAAAGTCCCGGTCCGCCGGGGCAAGCTACAATGACGGCGAGTGGACGGGAACCGCGGAAGGCCGCAACGGCCCCATCACCCTGAGCCTGACCGTCAAGGGCGGCAAGGTCGTCAGCGGGCAGGTGGTCTCCGAGGACGAGACCGACTTTGCCAAACCCGCCGAGCAGAAGCTGATTGACCAGCTGGTCAAGACCCAGAGCACGGCCAAGCTGGACACAGTGTCCGGAGCAACGATTACCTCCAAGGCGACCATCGAAGCGATAGGGATGGCCCTTACGCTGGCGGAGGGCGGATCCGTAGCCTCCACCGCATCCAAAGCAGCCGACGTGACCTGCGACATCGTCGTCATCGGTGCGGGCGGTGCGGGAATGTCCGCCGCGACTGAGGCTTCCAGCAAAGGGGCCAAGGTCATCCTGCTGGAGAAGATGGGCATAGCGGGCGGCAACACGAATTCCGCAACGGGCGGACTCAACGCCTCCGAGACCAAGGTGCAGGCGCAGCTCGGTATTGCCGACAGCAACGAGCAGTATTATCAGGACACGATGAAGGGCGGCTACAACCTGAACGACCCCGACCTGGTCCGCAACATGGTGGAAAAGTCCTCCGAGACCGTCGACTGGCTCATGTCCCTGGGCGCTGACCTGAGCGACGTGGGCAAAATGGCCGGCTCCACCAACTCCCGCACCCACCGTCCCCAGGGCGGCGCGGCAATCGGCGTGCACCTCGTCCCCGTGCTGGAGAAGGCTGCAAAGGATGCCGGAGTGGACATCCGCTACAACAGCAAGGTCACGGACATCATCGAAGAGGGCGGCAAGGCCGTCGGCGTGAAGGTCTCATCCGCGGGCGGCGACTACACGGTCAAAGCCGGAGCGGTCATCATCGCGACGGGCGGATTCGGCGCAAACCCCGACATGGTAGTCAAATATAAGGCCGACCTTGCGGGCTTCGGCACGACCAACCACAAGGGTGCAACCGGAGATGCCTTCGCCTGGGTGGAGAAGTTCAATGCGGAGCTGGTCCAGATGGAGCAGATCCAGACCCATCCGACGGTCGTCCCGTCAAACGGCGTGATGATTACCGAAGCCGTGCGCGGAAACGGAGCAATCATGGTGAACCGCGAGGGCAAGAGGTTCGGCAACGAGATGGCGACCCGCGACGTGATGTCCGCCGACGTCCTCGCGCAGACCGGCAAGACCGCCTACCTGCTCTTTGACCAGAGCGTCCGCGAGTCGCTCAAGGCTATCGAAGGCTATGCCAAGCAGGGCCTCCTGACCGAGGGCGCGACCCCGGCGGAGCTTGCGGGCAAGCTGGGCATGGATGCAGCCGCGCTTGAAGCGACCATCGCAGCGTACAACGGCTACCAGAAGGGCGGCTCAGGTGACCCGGACTTCGGCCGCAAGGCGAACGAGATGCCCCGCGCCCTGGAGAAGGGCCCCTACTACGCGGTCGAAGTCGGCCCTGCGATCCACCACACGATGGGCGGAATCAAGATCAACACCAAGGCCCAGGTCAGCAGCAAGTCCGGCAGCCCCGTTCCCGGCCTCTTCGCGGCGGGCGAGGTGACCGGCGGCGTTCACGGCGGAAACCGTCTCGGCGGTAATGCCGTCGCCGACATCTGCGTCTACGGCAAGATAGCCGGTGACAGCGCGCTTGCGTACATAGGAAAGTAGCAGAAACAACGTCTGGCAGCGGTGCGGACGGCATGTCCGCAGTCCGTTGCCAGGTGTGCAGCAAAACATTCTTCCTCTAAATGTCCGTTTTTTTCGAGATTTAGAGGAAGAATAATTGACGGGGGAAAGTTTCCATGAATAGTGACCGTCACCGACCTGATTATGTTCACCACGAGAGACGACTACATGGAGTTCGTCAAAGAATGGCTGTCCTCTGACAATATTACCAACAACTGGGTGCTGGCAAACCCGCCATCAGC
>CADBRC010000368.1 GCA_902796985.1 uncultured Spirochaetaceae bacterium | reverse complement strand
GCTTCTCCATTTCCAAGTACAATGACTTGAACAGCCTTCAGGTAACTTTGAACAATATATTATCCGACTGGGAGAAGTTATACGGCACCAGCAACAGGAGCGGGAACGAATGGGGCAACCGATTTTCCGACGTAATCAAGGCCGCCCATGAGAAAACCGGGGAGGAGCCGGTCGTGCTGGTGGATGAATACGACGCGCCCCTCTTGGACACGATGGACGACCCGGAGATGCAGAAGCGTCTGAAACTGGAGATGCGGAAGTTCTTCAGTCCGCTCAAGGATCTGGGGGGCATTCTCCGCTTTGTCTTCCTGACGGGGATAACGTCGAGTCCGCAACGCGGACTCGCAACAGTCGGCGATAGCCGACTGTCGTTCAGTCAGCTGTCTATCTTCAGCGAGCTGAACAACCTGAAGGTCATCACGATGAACGACAGCTACGCGGCGATATGCGGGATAACCAAGGAAGAGCTGCTGAGCCAGATGCAGCCGGAGATACAGGCACTGGCTGATAAACAGGGGCTAACCTACGAGGGGGCTGTTGAGGCTCTGCGGAAGAAGTACGACGGCTACCACTTCAGCGAGGAATCCCCTGACGTATACAATCCTTTCAGTCTGATAAACTCGCTGACGGACCGGAAGCTGGATAACTATTGGTTTTCAACGGGGACACCGACCGTGCTGACCTATCTCATCAAGAAGTACGACATAAACCCAGTCGAACTGGACCGGGGCTTCATGGCGACGACGGACATGTTCGACGCGCCCGCTGAGGAGGCCGGCGACCCCATCCCCATGCTCTACCAGTCGGGCTACGTCACGATAAAGGGGACGAAGAAAGGCGGAAGGTTCATCCTGGGCTTCCCCAACGAGGAGGTGCGGCTCGGATTCCTGCACTGCCTGATGCCCTATTACGCGGCTGAAACGGTGAGCCAGAACGACACCTTCCTGATGAAGTTCTCCGACTTGCTGGAGGACGGCGAGCTTGACCAGGCCATGACGCTCATTCGGTCTTTTTTCAGCTCCATCCCCTACAACGCGGAGAAGCAGGATGAAGACCACTATAAGACTATCTTCTTCCTGATATCCCGCCTCTGCACGCCCTTTGTTGTAAAGACCGAGGAGACGAGCGCGGCGGGACGCAGTGACATGGTTGTGGAGACGGATGGGGCTGTCTACGTCTTCGAGTTCAAGCTGGACGGGACGGTGGAGGAGGCCCTCGCGCAGATAGACAGCAAGGGATACCTCATCCCCTACGAGGTATCCGTCGGGGCGGACGGCAGGCCCAAGAAGCTGGTCAAGGTAGGCGCGAACTTCGACTCCGCCACCCGTACCCTCGGCGGCTGGAAGGCCGTGGAACAGTCCGCCCCGTCCCCGGAGGCACAGTAGTTGGTAAAATAGGGAATGTCATCTCCAGCATCATGGCGGATGATCCGGATTACCAATTCAGACTGGGACAAAGCGACCCACGGAAAGCCTCAGCCATCGCAAAGTTATCCGCTCGGAGACGATTCCTTTGCCATGGTGAAACGTAGTTGCTTTGAAAATGACAAGTACTTTTGGTTGGAGCATGAAAAAGACCACTGCGAGTACTATTTTGCACACCATGAGATCAATCTGCGATGCCGTTTCCAGTATCCTGACAATCCTGTGGAGCGCCATGCTTTTTCACGGCAGTTCCATGCCATGAAAAATGCCGGTCTGGACAAGCGGGCTTGCTTTGACCTAATATGGCAATCTTATTTAGAATGTAGAATCGAAAGGTCGGATGAACGCTCTGCCAAATTTGATGTCTTTGGGTGACCTCCTAACCCTGCACTTCCCACCTGCCGCCCTGTATCTCGTAGACTTTAGTCTCACTACGGATGTAGTTCTTCCACGGCTCCCCGGGCAGGAAGGTGCAGAAAAGCTGCTCGTAGTCGGGCAGCAGGGCAGTCATCCGCTCCCGCTTGCCGGGGTCCAGCTCCAGAAGCACATCGTCCATCAGCAGGACGGGCCTACGCCTTGTCTCCTCGGTGAAGTAGGCGGCCTGTGCCGTCCTAAGAACCAGAGCGACGAGCCTCCGCTGGCCCATAGAGGCACCGGGTATGAAGGGCCTCCCGTCCCTCTCAAACTCTATCCTGTCACGGTGGGGGCCAGACATCGTAGTCCCCAGCTTGTCGTCCACGGCCCGCATGTCCTTCAGCCGGGCCAGCACATCATCCAGCGACGGCATGTTCGCATCGGCGAGCAGCCCCTCCTCCGCGCTGTCGGCGAGGGTCTTTTTCCATGAGGGGATGTAGCGTATCGTCACGCCGCTCAGCCCGGAGACCTCCTCGTAGAGGCGGGAAAAGATGCCCCGGAATTTGAAAACCGCCATCTTGCGCCGTTTCTGAATCTCAAGCCCGTTCTGCGCCAGCTGCAGGTCGTAGCTGTCCAAGAGGGAGAAGTTTCTGTCCTTCAAACAGAGATTCCGGCTTTTGAGCACCCGCCGGTAACGTCTGGACAAGTCTATGTACAGCACGTCATACATGGAGAGGGTCTGGTCGATGAAAAACCTCTTGCGTTCCGGCGAACCTTTGGCGAAGTCCAGATCGTCGTGGCTGTACAGGACGCAGGGCATGGCGGACACAAGGTCCTTGCGGTCGCGGACAATCTTGCCGTCCCGCTCCATCTTCTTCCGGCTTCCCTCCAGGCTGATGAACGAGGTATGTCCCTCGTCGTCCGCCCCTTTATAGAGGGTACGGACGGACATGCCGCCCTCCCCTTTGCGTATCATTTCTCCGTCAAGGTGGGTACGGAATGACGCCCCATAGGAAGAAAAATAGAGGGCCTCGAGCAGGTTGCTCTTGCCCTGCCCGTTTTCCCCGGTAAAAAAGACTTCCCGGGCAAAGAGGTCTATCGTTGCATTGGCGAGGTTTCTGAAATTGACTGTAGAAAGTGAACAGAAGGGCATGCTGACTCCTTACCCGAAAAGTTCGCCCTGAATCAAGGCGTCGCGGGCGGGCCGCACTGACGTTGAGGGCCGCACAGCAGGCGTCACCGGGCCGGCGGGATGTCTTCCCCGGCTTATCCCCGATCCCCTCAGTTCGCTGAAGCCGCCCGCGACAGGGACCAGCTCTATCCGCTGATCAAACTCCTTTATGACGGCATCAACATGCGTAATGATGCCCAGCATCTTGCCGGACCGCTGCAGCTGCTTCAAGGCGTCAACAGCCTGGGTCAAAGGCTTGCCGCTCAGGGTACCGAATCCTTCATCCAGGAAGAGGGAATCAACGCTCACGCTCCGGCTCGCAAGTTCCGCAATGCCCAGGGCAAGCGACAGGCTGATGATGAACTTTTCACCGCCGCTCATCGTTGAGACCGGACGGTCATCACGGTCATCCATAAAGTTCATGTCCTTGACCTTAAAATCAACCCCGCCGGCCACCTGTACCAGCCGGTAGCGTCCGGTTATGTCAAAGAGGTAGCGGTTTGCCCTGGCAAGCAGGTTTTTAAAGGCAAGGGCCTGTACAAAGACTTCAAGGTCGCTTCCGTCCGCCTTGCCGATAAACTGCTTCATCACCTGCCACCGGTCGTTTTCCTTCCTCGCCGCCTCATAGGCAGCCTGCCGCCTGTCGGCTTCGTCCCGGCCCCGCTCGTTGTCCTTCAGAATCTGCCGGTCCCGTCCTATCTGTTCACGCCCCGAGGAAGCCTCCTGCTCAAGCGCATGCCTGCGTTCCTCCAGCTC
>CADBRC010000367.1 GCA_902796985.1 uncultured Spirochaetaceae bacterium | reverse complement strand
TATGACCACCTACGATATCATTATGGGAGAAGACTGATGAGAAGAAAGATACATGGATTCGCCGCGGCCGCCCTGCTGCCGCTCCTCATGGCAGGATGCTCCAAGAAGGAGGAGACGTCCACCGTCAAGGTAGGAATCCTCCATTCGCTCACCGGGGTCATGGCCCAGAGCGAGCAGCCCGTCAGCGACGCGGAGCAGATGGCGATAGACGAGATAAACGCAGCCGGGGGAGTCCTCGGACGAAAGATAGAGGTCGTCCTGAGGGACGGGGAGAGCAATCCCGAAGTTTTCGCAGACAGGGCGAGGGAGCTTTTGACTGAGGACAATGTTGCGACAATTTTCGGATGCTGGACCTCGGCCTCCCGTAAGGAAGTCAAGAAGGTAGTGGAGGACCCGGACATCTACGGCCTTTTGTGGTACCCCCTCCAGTACGAAGGGCTTGAAGCAAGCCCCAACATCATGTACATGGGCGCGGCCCCCAACCAGCAGGTCGTCCCTGCCGTGGAGTACTGCTGCCGGAGCTTCGGCCCCCGGATGTTCATCATCGGCTCGGACTACGTGTTCCCGCGCACGGCGGGCGCCATAATCAACTCCTACCTGCCCACGCTGAACGCGGAGTGCGTCGGCGAGGTCTACGTAGACATGGACTGCGAGCACTTCGAGGACGTGATAGAAAAGATTAAGGCCGCCAAGCCCGACGTAATACTGAACACCCTGAACGGCGTGTCCAACATGCCCTTCTTCTACCAGCTGAAGGAGGCCGGAATAAGCGCGGCGGACATTCCGGTGATGAGCTTCTCCATCTCCGAAGAGGAGGTCAGGTACATCGGGGCGAACCTGCTCAAGGGGCATTACGTCTCGTGGAGCTACCTGCAGACAATCGCCTCCATGCAGAACCTGTCCTTCGTGTCCCGCTTCAAGAACCTCTTCGGCGGGAACAGCGTCATCGGAGACCCGATGGAGGCCGGTTACATAGCGGTCCACCTGTGGGCGGCCGCATGCGAGAAGGCGGGCACATTCAACGTGGAGGACGTCCGCATGGCGGCCAAGGGCCTGTCATTCGACGCGCCCGAGGGCATGGTGACGATCGACGGCGAAAACCAGCACCTGAAGAAGCGGGTCCGCGTGGGCCGGGTGAACGAGAACGGCCTGATTGACGAGGTGTGGCGCAGCAGCGGGATCGTCAAGCCCGACCCCTACATGAGTACCTACATCTGGGCCAAGGGCCTGTAATCAACCTGTTCGGAAACCGGCTTGAAGCCTTGCTGCCAGTGCAGTTTCCGAACAGGTCCAATCAACCGGGGACCGCCTGACGGCTGAAAAGCCAGACGACGGCCCCGCTCTTTATGAGGATGTACAGTCCAAGGGCAATAAAGAGGGCGGGTATGATGACCCCCTTGGATTCTTCTATATAACTGCGGATGGACTCAGCATTTATCACCGATATTGCAATGGCGCACCAGGCCGCCTGCATGACACAGAACACCACACAGGAAAGGACGAATTCGTTCCGGCTCAGGCTGGGGAAAAACGAGGCATAGACCGCTATGTTGTCCCCCCCGTTAGCGAGGGTTATGATCAGTGACCCCAGCAGGGCGGAGGCGACGGAAATGGAACGGAGTACAACAGAAGACATCTTCCCCTCCCCTGCCCGTTCCTTCTCGCCTGCAAGCTCCCTGACGGCAAAGCGGATTCCTATAATGATCGGTATAAAACCAAGCAGCCCCAGAAGCTGCTCGCAGGGCTGCAGGGACAGGAGGGATGCAGCCGTCTTACCGGCAGCAACAAGCAGGAGCAGCCCCAGGTACTTGCCCAGGACAATCGCGGATTTCTCCAGACGGCCCGTATCCTTGCTGAACAGGACGAACATGACCAGCAGGTCGTCCATCTCCGTCGTAACGAAGGCTATTGCCGACGCGGCTATGACCAGTCCCATTGCTCAGGCTATTTTTCCACCGGCCTGTAGAAGAACTTGGGCCTGCCCCGCCCGCTCGTTTCCCTGCGCATCTCGAAATCATCGTCCAAGTCCTCGATGAGCTCGGTCAGTTTCCTGGCCCCGTAGTCCACCGGGTCAAAACCGGGATCCTGCCGCTTGAAGAAGGAGCCTGCGGCGCTCACGTCCGCCCAGCCTGAATCATCCGCATACTTGTCGTAGGCAGTATTGAGGAGCTTGTAAATCTTGCGGAACTGCTTGTCGCTCATCGTCTCCACCGTACTGCGCATGAACAGGCCCTTGCGCCGGTGTTTGGCGGGCTTTTTCTTGAGCTTCTCCTCGGCGAGCTTGGCTGCCTCTTCGACGGCGGCATCCTCCTCCTCGTTGGACAGATTCTCGATGTAAATGAAGTCATCGCAGGCGGAGACGAAGGACTGGGGAGTCTTCTTCTGTCCCACGCCGAAAACGTAAATCTGGCTCTCCCTCAGGCGGGTAGCCAGCTTGGTAAAGTCGGAATCACTGGAAACGAGCGCGATGGAATCGTACTTTTCCGTGTAGAGCAGATCCATCGCGTCGATTATCATCGCGGAGTCGCTCGAATTCTTGCCCTGGGTATAGGCGAACTGCTGCACGGGGATAATCGCATTGTCGTTCAGCTCGTACTTCCAGTTCTTGAGCGTATCCATGGAGAAATCTCCGTAGGCCCGCTTGGTGATGATGTGCCCGTGCACGGCGATTTCCTGCAATATCGCGCGGAGCTTCTTAGGCGGAGTATTGTCCGCATCAATCAGCACACCTATGTTTTTCTGTTCGTTGTCGTCCAGCATGTCTTAATCCTTGTCGTGGGCCTGTGAAGCTCCGGCTCAGTTACCGGAACTGCCCACAATCTTGTTGAAAATCCTGTCCAGATCGGACTGGGAGAAATAGTCTATGACCAGCTGCCCCTTATCCCAGCTGCCCTTGAGCTGCACCTTGGTACCGAGGGATGCTATGAACTTCTGTTCCAAATCGGCATAGTTGGGGTCACGAGGCTTCTCCGCCTTCGAAGCCTTGACGGGGACAGCCCCGGAAAACTGGCTGTTCAGCTCTCCGGCTTCCTTCTCCGCCTGCCGGACGGAAAGCCCCTGTGAGCTTATCCGCTTAAAGAGAGACTGGCGGGCGGCAGGATCGGAGACGCTCAGCAGGGCGCGGGCATGGCCGGAAGAGAGCTCGCCC
>CADBRC010000366.1 GCA_902796985.1 uncultured Spirochaetaceae bacterium | reverse complement strand
CCGGGCTTCTGGAGACCTACGACAAGGAGTTCTCCGGCCGCAACAGGCGCTATTACAAGATCACCGTGCAGGGCATGGCAGCTCTGGACGGATACAGGCGGGACTGGTTGGACTACCGCGCCAGGATGGATGGCATCCTTCTCAGCGCTTCCGGCCAGCCGGTATCAAACGAATCTTTATAAGGAGAGAAAATATGACGAGGCACGAGTATCTGAACGAGCTCAAGTGGGAGCTGCGCTCCCTGAGCGTGGAAGAGCAGGAGGACGCGCTGGAGTACTACCTGGGTTACTTTGAGGACGCGGGCAACGATGAGGCGGTCATGAAGGAATTCGGCAGCCCTTCGGAACTGGCTTCCAGCATCCTGTCTAAGTTTGCAGGACTTCCCGCCGAGCGCAGGGAAAAACAGAGAAATACGAGCGAAGACGGGTCGTCAGGTGCGTTCACCAGGGACGAGGTAAAGTCACTGGACGTTTCGGTGGGGGTCGCAGAGGTCGTTGTCATTGCAAACGAACAGAACCCCGACGCTTTCTCGCTGGACTACCGTGGACTGGGACCGGGGGACATCAGCTTTGGGCTCTCGCCCTTCGGTACGCTTTCCGTAGAGAATTCCCGGCGGGTGTCCATGCTGAACTTCATCGGGCACAGGGATACGGATGAAGGCCATGTGAAACATCCGCGCATCCTTATCCGGGTTCCCAAAGATGCGTCGTTCGACTTCCTTAAGCTCCACATGGGGGCAGGGTCGCTCAAGTGCAAGGGGCTTGGACTTTCCTGCAAAAGGAGCTATATTGAGGTAGGAGCGGGACTCATGGAAATAGAAAACCTGACTTCCGCCAACAGCAAGATACGCTGCGGCATGGGCAGCCTGAACATAACGGGCAGGCTGGACGGGGTCACGACGCTGGACTGCGGCATGGGCAGCGTCAAGCTGGACATCATGGAGGGGGAGGAAGGCCACTCTGTCTTCGCGAAAATCGGACTCGGAAGCTTCGAGTACGACAACATCAAGAAGGGCGGCATAACGACCTTTGAGAGCGGAGAAAAGAAGAAGAACCACTTCTCCATAAACTGCGGCATGGGTGAAGTGAAAATTAAGAGCCTGGACAAGAACCGGGCATAGGCCAGAGGAGGAAATTATGGCAAAGAGGCTTTACAAATCATCACAGAAAATGCTCTGCGGAGTGTGCGGCGGCATCGCCGAATACTTCAACATGGATCCGACGCTTGTCCGCCTGATATGGGTCGTGCTGACCTTGTCCGGCGGGGCGGGAATCATAGCCTACATCGTCTGCGCGCTGGTCGTTCCGGACAGGCCGTCTTCACAGGCGGACTGGGGCAGCGTTCCAAAGACGGAAAGCGAGAGTGAGGCCGACAGGGAGTTCAACAGCCACTTCTAGAGCGGACAAGGGCGCGGGCATCAAGCTTGCGCCCTTGATTTTTCCGCCCGATGTGATATAATGGAAAGAAACTTCAAGAAGTGTTTCCAAGGAGCTTTCCAATGAATACAGCTGTAGCGGCCTTTTTGGGCCGGCATAATTTCCCGGTAAATCAGGACATAGACAGTGTTGTCGATGCCCTTCTCTTTGACATGAACGAGGGCCTGTGCGGCCGCAAGGCGGGCGAGGACATGATCCGCACCTTCTGCAATCCGCCGGACAAAGGGCCGGACGGGGAGAGCGTCATCGTCATTGACGCGGGTGGCACGAACTTCCGTTCCTGCCTGGTCAGCTTCGACGGCAAGGGCAAGCCTTCAATCGACTTCATGGAGAAAACCCGCATGCCGGGCACCGAGGGTGAGCTTTCCAAGAAGGACTTCTTCGACAAATTCGCAGAGAATCTGGAGCACCTCAAGGACAAGTCAGACAGGATCGGCTTCTGCTTCTCGTATCCGATGACGATTACCGAAGACGGAGACGGCGTCCTCATCAACTTCTCCAAGGAGATAAAGGCTCCTGAGGTTGTCGGCAGCCATATCGGCAAGGAGCTTGCCAAGGCCCTCAAAGCCCACGGCTGGAAGAAGGACGTGAAGATTTCCCTGCTGAACGACACGGTCGCGGCCCTGCTTGCGGGAGCAGCGACGGTTGCAGACGGCATGCGCTATTCCAGCTACGTCGGTTTCATTCTGGGAACGGGCATGAACGGAGCCTACATCCAGGGCGAGGATGCACGCTACAAGGGGCTCAAGCGGCAGATTATCGTCTGCGAGAGCGGAAAGTTTGCTGACGTCATAAAGAGCGACTTCGACATTGCCCTGGACAAGAAGAGTGAGAAGCCCGGTACCGGCCTGATGGAAAAGCAGTGCTCCGGCGCATACATGGGTCCGCT
>CADBRC010000365.1 GCA_902796985.1 uncultured Spirochaetaceae bacterium | reverse complement strand
TGGGGAGTAACGCTGCCCGCCCCGTAGAACCAGACCCGGAATGCCTCAACCGGTGCACTCATCGGATTCAACATAAAGAGGAAACGGTACTTCTCCGGAGCCTGGGAAAGCGGATACACGACGGGCGTAACATACATCGCCAGCGGCATCACGAAACTGACGAGGTTGTTCAGATCGCGGTACTTCGTCGTCATTGCGCTCAGTATCAGGCCAAAGCCCATTCCCATCGCCCCAATCCAGATAAGGAGGAGGGGAAAAAGCAAAACCAAAGGAGAGGGCTTTATCGGTGCCCCTGTAGCAATATAATAGAAGTAAATGCAGAGGAGGAAGGCAAACTGTATCAAAAGCCTGAGCACCTGGCCTGCCGCATCCGCGATTGGAACACAGAGTCTGGGGAAGTATACCTTACTGAACACCCCCTGGTTGGCAAGAAAGGTATTGGAACCGCAGCCCACACACTTATTGAAGTACTGCCAGAGCATGTTGCCGGGGAAGTAGAAGAGCACGTAGGGGATTCCGTCAGTGCCGAGGCCCGCCAGCTTGCCGAACACGAATGTGTACATGACGGCGGAAATCAAAGGCTGAACGACGTACCAGAGGGGACCGAGCACGGTCTGCTTATAAGCCACCGTCCAGTCCCTCTTTATGAGCATGAAGATAAGATCACGGTAATGAATCACGTCCCGAAGGTGAAGGTCCAGAAGCCCCTGCTCGGCAGAAATGACCTTGGTCCACTTCTCCCCACCCTCGCCGACCCTGACAGAGCGTTCCATTCCGTTATATTGCCCGCTCGGAGGCATTTTGTCAAGCCCCTTGCAATTTTATTGTAGCCATTTCATGATTTTTTCGCTGTGCTGAAACTCGGGATTTTTTCGCTTCCCTGTGGGAGCGAAGTAGTTCCGGGTTTCCGGGACTAGCGGAAGGATGCCAGTGCCCCGGCATCTCGCCGATTAGTCGGGGTTGCGGGTTCTTCCGCCCCTTTGGCAGTAACGGTTTCTTGGATGGTGGTTTTGGTTATCCTCCTTACACCTTTCAAGGAAAGGTTCGACTCCTTTCACTGTCTTTTGCCCCTGTATGGGGGGCCCAATTTTAATCATAGAGGCGAGACTATGAAAACTATCGTTTTTTGTTCAGAAAAGGGAGGAACGGGCAAAAGCTCTTCCCTCATCCTTGTGGCTCGGGCTGTTGCAGAGCAGCTCAACGAGAATTATGAGCAGCATGACGGTCAGGAAGAACGGGAGCTCGATTTCGTGAAGGATTCCTGGACTTTTGTACCGGAAAGGAAAAAAGTTTTGGTCATCGACCTGGATACCTTGGGCAGTTCAAGTTCCCACTTTATGCCTGAGAACCTGAAGGAACAGGACTTCCATAATTGCAAGCACGTTGCGGCAGCCATTACGGATGACTCCAATGACAGTCTTCGCGATTATATCATTACAAGCGAATACGAGGGGATAGACCTTCTTCGGAGCAGTGAGTCCATAAGGCGCATAAATTTCCCCCAGAACATTATCCGCAACAAGATGCGGGGTTCCTTGCTTGAGCAGTACTACGACTTTGTGTTCATTGACACTCCGGCGGCATATAATCCGCTGCACATTTCTGCCCTGACGGCGGCGGATACGATAGTGACGCCCGTTAATCCCAGTCTTTTTGACCTCAGTGCTTCAGAGCATCTTGGTAAGTGGATTAGCCAGGATGTCTCCGAGGACGTTACATGGCGTTTTTTCTTTACGATGATGAAGCCCGATAACAAAGGACAGGACGAATATGTTGACATGTTTAAGAATCAGTTCGGGCCGGAACATTTCTATGATTTTGAGATTCCTGATTCGGTCAAGGTCACGAGTGCCATCGACCGTCACTATATGATTTCTCATTATTCTGCGTACCAGAAGCTTCGTAGCTCGCTGTGCGGTCTTGCGTCGGCGATGACCGGAATCACTGTAGATCCTGTGGGGAGGTTCTGATATGGCTAGGAGGACGCTTATGGATGCCGCAAAAGGCATGATTGATGAAGTAACTAACGGGAGTAGCTATAGCGGTGTTAAGCAGCTTTCACAGATGATTCCGCTTATAGATATAAAGCTTGACCCTGAGTTTCAGGCTCTTTTCCCGCTGGATGAGGACATGGTGGCCGATGTGGCTAGAAGCATTGAGGATTCCGGGTTTGACCCGACCCAGCCGCTTGTCATCTGGAAGGAAGAGAATATACTGCTGGACGGGCATACCCGCTATGCAGCTGCGAAGAGGGTCAAGCTTTTTGATGTTCCTGTCTTTTACAAGAGCTTTGATTCAAGGGATGCCGCCATGTATTACGCTCTTGGCCTTCAGCTGTTCCGCAGGAACCTGTCGCAGCAGCAGATGGTTCTGGCGGCAAAGAACCTGTTCGATCTCGGCGAGAAGATGGGTAATCCTCGTGCAAAGGATGTGCGTGAAAGTCTTACGAAACGTCTCGATATAAGCGAGAGGACTGCAAGCAAGATTATTGCCGTCGCAAAGGACAAGGATGCTTTTGAGGCCGTCGTGTCCGGTGAGAAGACGGTTAACCAGGCTTACAACGACTTGGACAAGCGCGAGAGTCATAGTTATGTAGGGAATCCTAAAGAAGAGTCTTCATCTGATGTACCCGAGGATGCAGAAGATTCTGCATCTGAAGCTGTCGCCCAGGAGCCTGAGGCGGATGGCGGTTCTGATGCAGGTGTTCCTGAGCCTGTCGGAGAACCTGATGCCGGTGATGTCGGCATGGATGACAGCTTTGCCATAGAAGGGGATGATTCTGATGACAGTCCTGCTGGCGAAGAGGCAGATGATGCCAGCTCTTACGGAGAGGACAGTGGGGAGCCAGAGGAAAGCTATGAAGATTCTCAGGACGAGGATGTTTCTGACGGTTCTTGTGAGGATGAAGAGGAACCTGTACGTGAGATGCAGCCTGAAAGTCAGGCTGTCAGGAATGCTCCTGTTCATCATGAAGAGAAGCCTGCTCCTGCACCGGCACCGAGGGCTGAGAGGAAGCCGTCGCTTCCTGAGGAAGATGCCCTGGACGACGAGGGGTACATGGAGGACAACCTTGAAGACGAGGCCTATGTAGAGGGCTATACCAAGGCTTTCTGGTTTGTTCTTGGTCAGATTGAACGGAAGACTACTGTGGATGAGATTCTGAGTTGGTTTGCCAAAAGGAATGCTTTTTCTGCGGAAGCCCTGCGGGCATTCGAGACGCCGGATTACATCGAAGACATTATAAAAGGACTTAAGGGGAGGTTGAAGGCCATGGCTAACAGGTAGGTAGAGAGAAGGCCCCGCTGTCTCCCGTTTCCCGGTTGGCTCCTTTTGCCGGGTCGGGGAAGGGACGGAGGCCGTAGGATAGTCGGATTGTCACGGATATCTTTGAGCACGATCCGTGTCTTTCCGCCGGTTTATGGCCCTCCGGGGAGGAAAAGGGCCTCTTGCCTGCCGCCGTGGTGAAATGGCAAACACGGGGGTCTCTAAAACCCCTTTACCCCACATGGGCCCATACCCCTGGGGTCTGCGGGTTCGAGTCCCGCTGGCGGCATTTTTTGAAAGGAGATTGTATGACAACAAGGGGCACTTATGTCATAACGCTCTCCGGGAGGCTGTGCTGATGCTGTATCAGGCATTTCCTCCTGCTGGGAGTTCATGCGTTCTGGATCGGCCTGCGGTCAACGAGGACGCTTATGCAGTGGTCTATGCGTGGATGGTAACCCGCCTTGGTTTGAAAGGCGCGTCGCTTTTCATCTATGCATCCATATACGGCTTTACCCAATCAATCGGTTGTTTTTCGGCCGGGGTTAAGTATTTGTTGTCCTGGACGGGAGTTTCCCGTGCCCAGGTATACAGGGTTCTTTCAGTCCTTGAGAAGCAGGGTATTCTGGTGTCGTACAAGCGTTGGGACGGCCATGCCTGGGGGACGGTTTATGCGGCCTTCAGGACGAAGGAGGAGGCGGATGCCTACAAGGCAGCCTGCCTTCTTGCCGGAGACCCTGAGAAAAATGAAGGTCAGTCCGATACGGGAAATTCTGCACCGCCCTCTGCGGGCGGC
>CADBRC010000364.1 GCA_902796985.1 uncultured Spirochaetaceae bacterium | reverse complement strand
ATTCCCGCGCGGCCGACGCTCGTGGATTTGCCCACGCCCCACAGATCCCTGCCGTCCTCAGTCGTAAGCTGGATGTAGGCGTATGCGCTCGTATCGTTACCCTTTCCGACCGAATGCTCGTGGAAGGCAGTCGTGGAGAAACGGGGAGCCGGTGTCTTGGCAAGCGCGTTGCAGAAGGCATCAAGCGGGCCGTTGCCCTTGTCCCCGATCGCGTACTGCTTGCCCTTCCAGATGACGACGGCACGGCAGAGCGTCGTCTCCTCGGCAACGCCGTCCCCCTTGCCCTCCACCTGGGTCTGCGCGAGATCCACGATTGAGAGGGTATCCCGCTTCTTGAGCCAGGTGCGCTCGAACAAATCGTATATCTCGTTCGGCTTGAGCTCCCTCTGGGCCTCGTCCGCGGCAGCCTTGACGACGGCACCGAGCGCGGGATGCATTGCCTTGGGCACGGAAAGCCCGTAGTCCTGCTCCAGGATGAAGGCCGCCCCGCCCTTGCCGGACTGGCTGTTTATCCTGATGATGCCCTCGTACTGGCGGCCAATGTCGTGCGGGTCGATCAAGAGGTAAGGAACGTCCCAGAGCGCGGACTCGTCCATCTTCGCCCTCGCCGCCATGCCCTTGCGTATCGCGTCCTGATGGCTGCCGGAGAAGGCCGTGAACACGAGGTCGCCGACATACGGCGTGCGGGGGAAAATCTCCATGCCGGTGAACTCCATGTACTTCTCGGCGACCGCCGCGATGTCGCGGAAGTCCAGCTCCGGGTCCACCCCCTGGCTGAACATGTTCAGCGCGACGTTCACGATGTCCAGGTTGCCCGTCCGCTCCCCGTTCCCGAAGAGGCAGCCCTCCACGCGGTCAGCCCCGGCCAAGAGGCCCAGCTCTGCGGAGGCGACCCCGGTCCCCCTGTCGTTGTGGCAGTGGGTGCTCAGGATGACCTTGTCCCGCTCGCTGATGTGCTTGGAGAAATACTCCACCTGGTCCGCGTAGACGTTGGGCGTGGAGCACTCGACCGTCGTCGGCAGGTTCATGATTATCTTCTCCCCGGGCAGGAGGCCCCACGCGCCCTTGACCGCCTCGCAGATTTCCAGCGCGTAGTCGATCTCCGTCATGGAGAAGCTCTCAGGCGAATACTCGATGCGGATTTTCTTCCGCTCCTCCTCGCTCAGGCAGCCCTTGATGCACTCCACGCCGTCAACGGCGATCTTCGTTATCTCCTCCTTGCTCTTGCCGAAGGTGTATTTGCGCTGGGCGGGAGAGGTGGAGTTGTAGATGTGGAAGATGGCCCGGGGCGCGCCCTTCAGGCTCTCCACGGTCTTCTTGACCAGCTGCTCGCGGGCCTGACACAGGACCTGAATCGTCACGTCGTCAGGGATGTGCTTCTCCTCAATCAGGCGGCGGATAAACTCATACTCCGTATCGCTCGCCGCAGGGAAGCCGACCTCCACCTCCTTGAATCCCAGCTTGACCAGAAGGTCAAAGAACGCGAGCTTGGTCTCTATTCCCATCGGGTTCACGAGGGCCTGGTTCCCGTCGCGAAGATCGACCGAGCACCAGAGCGGGGCCTTCGTGATGTGGCGGGAAGGCCATTCCCTGCTTTCCAGCGGGATGTCCGCAATCGGCGCGTACTTGCCTTTCGGATTCATGACTGACATATTCAACTCCTTACAAAAGAATTTAAAAACAAAAAGGACCTGTCGCCGAAGCAGCAGGTCCTGTAATTTCAAAATCTAATACAGATGATGAAGGAATAAAGGCACCCCAGCTACTTTCGGCATAATAGAGAAAGAAGAAGCTGTAGTCCTAGCAGATTCAACATCATATCCCGCACTATAGAGCAAATCCTGCAATTAGTCAAGTGCTAGAACAGCTCGTCCGGGCTGGGCCTGTCCTCGGAGGCGGCTTTCGCCAGAGAGACGGCGGCAGGGCTGGAAGCAGCTGCCTCCTCAGGGTTCTTCCGGGGCCTGCCGCGCGGCCGTGCCGGAGCCGCAGCTTCCGCAGGGGCCGGGGCAGCCGGGGCGGCAGGAGCCGCTGCCGCAGCAGGGGCCTTGGGCACGTCCGGGGATTTCTCCGCGTCGGTGACAAGGCTCCCCGTGCCCACGCCCTTGGCCCGCATCTGCCGCTCGTATTCCTTTATCTCGGCATCGGTGACGGGCTCCCCTTCCTTGGTGCGCAGCACCTGGCCGGGGAACAGCTTCTCGCGGAGGGCATGCTCCAGCTCTATCCGGTAGGCAGGGTCGTTTTCGATGAAGGCGACGGCGTTCTCCTTGCCCTGACCGACCTTCTCGTCGCCCCTCGTGTACCAGGCGCCTTTCTTGTCGATGATTCCATGCTTGACGGCGGAATCCAATATGGACGCGGAGGCGGAGACTCCTTTGCCGAAGTAGATGTCCAGCTCCACCTTGCGGAAGGGCGGGGCTACCTTGTTCTTGACGACCTTCACGCGGACGCGGTTGCCCAACACGTCCTCCTCGCCCTTGCCGCCGATTGACTCAATCCGGCGGATTTCCAGCCTCACCGACGAGTAGAACTTGAGCGCGTTGCCGCCCGTCGTCGTCTCGGGGT
>CADBRC010000363.1 GCA_902796985.1 uncultured Spirochaetaceae bacterium | reverse complement strand
GTCGTTGGCTTCCGCGTGTGCCGCACGGTGCCTGCTGAATAAGGTTCAGAGTTCAGAGCCGCCCCGGCGGCTTTGAGCTGCTGCCATGAGTCCTTCAGCGTGCAGCCCACGCGGATTGCCCGCCACGGCCTGTATTTCACCCACAAGGGTATGCTTTCCATAAAGCAGAAGAGATTCGAGCGCGACTGGAGCCCGATTGACCCGGAGTGCCAGTGCCCCGTCTGCCGGACCTATTCCCGCGCCTACCTCCGCCACATCTTCCGCGAGCAGGAAATCCTGTCCTCCATGCTGGCGAGCTACCACAACCTCTACTTCCTGCACGACATGATGAACGGCATCCGCTCGGCCATCGCCGCCGACCGCTTTGAGCAGTTCCGCGCGGACTTCCTGTCCCGCTTCGAGTCCGGCGAGGTGTAGCCGGGGCTGTTTCTGATATTGGCTATCATTTGAATTTGTTGGCTACAACTCTCATTGATTTGGTAACAAAACGCTTAAGCTTCACGTGACAAAATGCGAGAGCGTTTCAAGGGCGGAAGCTGTGGGCTTGGATATGAAGCAATCCGAATTGGCGGAGATGTGGAAACTTTGAAAAACTTCAGTTTTTCGAGATGCCCATGTGCCCCCCCCCTATGATAAGGCTACCGGCCTAAGAGCCACTTCCACGCCGGGAGCACGGATATGCGTGTCCCCTCGTATTCCGTCTCGTCCTCCTCGCTGCTTGTAATAAGGATGCATGTGGTGTCGGGGATGTGCTTCTTTAGTTTTGCGAGCGCACCAAGCTCCCGTTCCCTTGTGCCAATCTGGTCAAGGGCTTCCAGACTAACCTGGATGGCGAGGTTTTCGTCCGGGATGAAGAAGTCGACTTCCACGTTGCTCTCAAAGTAGAAGACGTTTTCGCTCCCGTAGCGTCTTGCCAGCTCTATTGCCACGAGGTTTTCGAGCTGTGCGCTCTCGCAGTTCATCGTGAGCAGGGCCAAAAGCCCCGTGTCCATGAAATAGTATTTGGGCGAGGTCTCCTTGTCCACGAGCTTGGCGGCGTAGTTCTGGACGGTGAAAATCAGGTATGATTCGGTCATGTAGCCCACGTAGTTGATTACCGTCTGCTTGCCGATGGACGCGCCCGTGCTCTTGAGGATGTTCGCGAGGCGGCTGAACGAGAGCGGCCGCATGACGGATTCCGCTATCTTTTTCAGGATCAGGCGGACGGCGAAGTCGTTCGTTATCTTGTTCCTGGCGATAATGTCTCCCAGGTATATCGTCTGATAGGTTCCTGCCAGGTATTCCCGCTTGTTCCGTATACCCGTCAGCTCCGGGAAGGCTCCGAACCTGACATACTGGGCGTACATCTGTATTATGTCGGCCCGGTCGGACGTGCTGATGACCTGGGAATAGTCCTTTGTCTTTCCGTGCGCGATGAGGTATTCGGAGAAGGAGTAGGGGAACACCTGGACGGGCATGAACCTTCCGCCCAAAGTGGACGCGACTTCGTGGCCTAGCATTCTGCTGTTGCTCCCCGTGATGCTCACCCGGTATTTCATGTCCGCCAGCCGGCGCACGAATTTCTCCCAGCCGGGCACGTTCTGTATCTCATCCAGAAAGATGAATGGCTTCTTGCCCGGTCCCGCGTTCTCCAGCCCTATCTCAAGAATCGTGTTCAGGTCCCCGGTTTCTATCTCCAAGAGCCGCTCGTCCTCGAAATTCACATACAGGATTTCATTCGGTGGAACGCCCCTGCCGGTCAGGTCCCGTATCTGCTGGTACATGACGAAGGATTTACCGGTACGCCGTATGCCCACGAAGCAGTAGTTTATATTTGCCTCCAGCTCGATGTTCCGCCGGACGGCGGGTTCCACCAGGTACATCTCGCTCTGGTCGAGCAGTATCTGCTTGAGGTAATCCCTGTTCATATCCGTCTCCCCTTGTGCTCAGTTTTGTCTTATACGTAAGACAAAAACAGGATGATTTTGTCTTGTGGATAAGACAATAATATCACGATTTTGTCTTGTACGCAAGACAAAAAGCTGAAAGGGTTCGGAAAGGCCGTTTGAATGGGGGAGGAATGAACTTTATCTTTTCGTATATCCATGCTATAGTGTGAGGGCGGATGTTAAAGCGTCTTTTTTGTTTCATCTTTTCTCTGTTCTTTTTGTGTTCGCTCTGTATTCTTCCGTCCGGGACATCGGGCTGCTGTTCAGGCATACGGAGCTTTCCGCGACCGTTATCGGCAGCAGCTTCACATCGGGAAAGGGGCGGCATGAGGTCGTCACATATAAGTATGAGATGGAAGGCCAGACCTTCTTGAAAAGCTCGGACTTGTTTGTCTTCTTTCCTGTCAGGCATTCCGTCGGAAGTCAGGTTTCGGTTCTCGTCGGGGATGACGGATATACCCACATAAAGAGTGCCGTTCTGCCGGAGATTGTGTTTTTCATATTCGCCATGGCGTTTTCATTGTTCGGAGTCATAGCCTCTGCCTTCGGCAATTTCCCTGCGCCTGTCGTGCCGGGCTATGCCGTGGTTTTTTACGTGCAGGAAAGCGGGCGGCGGAGGAAGGTCTTTGAGGTCAGAAGAGTGCGGGTCGGCGAATGGTTTGCAAAGCTTGAGAAGGGAGAGATTCTTTGCTGCGGGTTTTCTTCGGGCAATGACTTCCGTGAGTTCAGCTTTTCAGGCGGAAAGTATCATCTCCGGGTGGTCCAGAACGGGAGCGAG
>CADBRC010000362.1 GCA_902796985.1 uncultured Spirochaetaceae bacterium | reverse complement strand
CCTGGACCCTGGTAGAGAAGGACGGCAGGATATACGGGCGCGGCGTGGAGGACAACCAGCAGGGCCTGGTCTCTGCCGTATTTGCAGCATTCGCCTTCGTCAAGCAGCACATCATCCCCGAACACACGATAAAGCTCCTTTTCATGGCAGACGAGGAATGCGGATCGGCCTACGGTATGCAGTACCTTGTACGCGAGCACCTGAACATCTTCGGCAAGAACGACAGGATCCTCATCCCAGACGGCGGGGACTCGAACGGTGAGACAATAGAGATTGCGGAGAAGAACATTTTCTGGCTGAAATTCCGTACGGTCGGAAAGCAGGCACACGGGTCACGCCCTGACCAGGGCAGGAACGCCGCCCTTGCTTCATGCGAGCTTGCCCTCAAGGTGAATGCGATGGAGCAGGTCTTTAACAAGGAGAATCCCCTCTTTGACCCGCCCCGGTCTACCTTCCAGCCCACGATGCACGAGGCGAACGTCTCGTCCGTAAACATCATCCCCGGCGAGGACGTCATGTTCGCCGACTGCCGCATCAACCCCTGCTACTCTCTCGACGAGGTAAGGAAAGAGCTTGCCAGGCGGGTGAAGGAAGTCGAGGACAAGTACTCGGTCAAAGTTGAGGTCTCTGAGGTGCAGGCGGAAAGCTCCCGTCCCACCCCACAGGATGCGCCGGTTGTCAAGGATCTGGCAGACGCTCTCAAGGAAGTCCACGGCATAGAGGCCCGCTGCGTCGGAATCGGAGGCGGCACAGTCGGTGCGTACCTCCGCAACGCAGGGCTTGACTGCGTGGTATGGTCCAGCCTGGACGAGACCGCCCACCAGCCCAACGAGTACGCAATCATCTCCAACATCATCAAGGATGCGGAGACGATTGCCTACATGGCATCCCGCCCTTAGTTCTGATCAGCGGACCTTCCCGAAGCGGGTCACCGGCCAGAAGCGGAGGGAAGCCTTGCCAAGGATGCGGCGGTAGGAGACATACTGGGGTTCAAGGTTGGAGTAGTAGCAGAGCGCATATTCGTCCCAGTCGGTAATGGTCTTGAGGGACATCTCGTAGCTGTGCCGCATGTCCAGAGAGTTGTAGCGGTTGTCTCCCATCATGAAGTAGCAGCCCTCAGGGATGTAGTTACCCTCGCCCTGGGGGAACACGCGCATGTTCCTCTGGTCCATGTGGGCCACGTAGTTGTGCAGGGATTCCGCGTCAGCAAGCATGTTCTTGACCTGCGCGTCAGCCCGCACGTCGGCGGCTCCCAACCCGGAGTTATTGAGGGCTGCAATCCTCACGACCAGGCGGCCCACGACAAGCTTGAGCATCAGGTTCAGGCGGAAGCAGGAGTCGTCATAGAGGTTCCCGCCTATCAACGCGGCCTCATCCGAGGGGTTGGCCTCGGAATACGCGGAGAGATTGCCCATTCCGCTTTCCCAGGATGTCATGAACGCCTCAAACCATGCGGTCCCGGACGGGGACTCTATGATTTTGAGGGCATTGTCATATATGTCCCGGAAAAAGTGGTACTCGTACCTGTCGTAATCGGTGAACAAGGAGCCGAAGTCCAGCCCCCAGTCCCCCTCACGAGAGCCTGCAGGGCAATAGCTCCTGAACTCCAGCGCAAGGGCCTCACATTCATCCCTCACAGCCTCCAGATCCAGCTCCCGCCGCCTCCGCTCCACAGAGAGGGTGTTGTCAACCTCGCCCTTGCTCATGGGGATCCACTGGATGCGGGACTTGACTCCGTCAGGCTGCCCGTTCAAATCCCAGGCCGCCCAGGACAAATCATCTTCCACGACATGAAAATCCGGAGACTCCTTCGTACGGGCGTAGAGCTTGCCGTCCATCAGCATCAGCTGCTCGCCGGGCACACCCGTAATACGCTTGACAAGAGGATCTGCCTTGAGCTCCCCGTTCTCGTCGGTATTCGTCTTAACGAAGGTCAGCGTCAGCATGTAGAGGAACTGGGACATAAAGGTCTTAACCTCGCTCTTCCTGTCGTCCGAGTAATGGGGGTTGCGGAAGACCACGATGTCACCCCGCTTATATTTCTGAAGATAGGGCAGTCCCACGTCGCTCAAGGGGAATTTGGGGCCTGCGAGGGTCTTGAACACGGCAACCCGGTCCTTTATGAGGAAAGTGGGAACCATGGACTCAGAAGGAATCTCATAGAGCTGGAACAGGAAGATGTTCAGCAGGATAATCATGAACACTGCCTGCACGCCTGCATCCACCCACTCAAGCAGCTCTATCAGGAGCCTCTTAGGCGCGGTACGGCCCGTAAAGGGAGGCTTTTTGAGCCCGTCCAGATAGGAAGCCCAGTCCTTGTTGATGGAAGCAAGTTTTTTCCCCCCGATGTAATGCAGGATAACGAAACTCAGCCCCGTCAGCCCAAGCCAGACAAGGCAGGTAAGCAGGTCGACGAGGTACGGCAGGCCCGACTTTCCTGACCTCCTGATGACAAAGGCCGCAATCAGGACGAAAGGCTCATACTGGAATATACGGATTATCGTCGGCAACAGGGTGACCTCGTTTCTCCTGACCAGCCTGCTGTAGAAGAGATATCCCATCAAGAGCGTGAAAAGCAGGGCCAGGGGGAAGGCAAGGACGGATATATCAAAAGCCGTAGGCAGGTGCAGCAAGGAAAAGAAGCACGCCAAGAAAAAGTTGGCAAGGACCAATTTCACGAAATTTTCCATAGGGGGATTATAACGAATTAACTATACATTCTCAAGTGTACAGCAGTACCGGAAGCAGACAAACATCCGTGTTGATACAAAGGCTGTTAAATGCTATTATACGGCCATGAACATTTCGATTGTGGGAACGGGCTATGTTGGCCTCGTTTCAGGAACCTGTTTTGCGGAGATGGGCAACCACGTCTGGTGCATAGATATAGACAAGAACAAGATACAGAGGCTTGAGGACGGCGAGATTCCGATATATGAGCCGGGGCTTGAAGAGATGGTCAGACGGAACCACCGGGAAGGAAGGCTTGACTTCACGACTGACTACGGAAAGGCCGTACCGGAGAGCGACATCTGCTTCATCGCGGTCGGGACCCCTCCCGGCGAGGACGGATCGGCTGATACCCAGTATGTACTGGCGGCGGCGGAATCAATTGCCCGCCACATGAAGGGCTACACGATAGTCGTTGACAAGTCCACCGTACCCGTCGGAACTGCCGATAAGGTGCGCTCGCGGATAAACGAAGTCATAAAGGAGCGGAAGGATGCGGCAGGCGTGGAGTTCGACGTCGTGTCCAATCCGGAATTCCTCAAGGAGGGGGTCGCAGTCAATGACTTCCTGAGGCCAGACCGTGTCGTAATCGGTTCGGACAGCGAGCGGGCCAAGCAGATGATGCTTTCGCTCTACCGCCAGTTTACAGAAAACGAGCATCCCATAATCACGACCGACATAAAGAGCGCGGAGATAACGAAATACGCTGCCAATGCGATGCTTGCCACCCGCATCAGCTTCATGAACGAGATAGCCAGCCTCTGCGACAAGCTCGGAGGTGATGTCAAGGCTGTCCGACAGGGAATCGGCAGCGACTCCCGCATAGGGATGAGCTTCCTCTACGCCTCCTGCGGCTACGGCGGATCCTGCTTCCCCAAGGACGTGAAAGAGCTGGTCGCGGCCGGAAAGCGCTGCGGCGTGGAGATGAAGATTGCATCCGCCGTTGAAGCGGTGAACAATGCCCAGAAGCACCTGGTTGCCGAGCGGATTCTCGCCAAATACGGGCAGGATCTGAAGGGCAGGACATTCGCCCTCTGGGGACTCGCATTCAAACCCCAGACCGATGACATGAGGGAAGCTCCTTCGATTACGATTGTGAGCGACCTCGTTGCGCATGGGGCGAAGATAAAAAGCTTTGACCCCGAAGCCTACGAGATGGCCAAGAAGTACCTCTCGCACATAAACGCAGACAGCATCAGCTACGAGAAGGACATGTGGAGCGCGCTGGAAGGTGCAGATGCCCTTATCCTCGTCACCGAATGGAAACAGTTCCGCCAGCCGGACTTCGACAGGATAAAGAGCCTGCTTAAAGAGCCGGTCATCTTTGACGGACGGAACCAGTACGATCCCAAGATGATGGAAGAAAAGGGCATAGAGCTGCACTGCATAGGGCGGGGCAAAATATGAAAAAGACAGTCCTCGTAACCGGAGGCGCAGGTTTTCTGGGAAGCCATTTGTGCGCGAAGCTTCTGGACAGGGGCTGCCGTGTTGTCTGCATGGACAATTTCTTCACGGGCAGCCCGGAGAACGTCCGCCCATTTATGGGCAACCCCGACTTCGAGCTGATCCGCCATGATGTAACCTTACCCTACAGCTTCTACGTAGACGAAATTTTCAACCTCGCCTGCCCAGCGAGCCCGCCCCACTACCAGCGGGACCCTATAGCAACCTATAAAACAAGCGTGCTGGGAGCAATGAACGCGCTGGAACTCGCAGACAAATGGCATGCAAAAGTATTCCAGGCATCTACGTCCGAAGTCTACGGTGACGCACTCGTCCACCCGCAGCCGGAGGATTACTGGGGCAACGTAAACCCTCACGGGATCCGCAGCTGCTATGATGAGGGCAAGCGGGGGGCGGAGACCCTTTTCTTTGACTATCACCGGCAGCACGGAACGAGAATAAAAGTCGTCCGCATCTTCAACACCTACGGCCCCCACATGAACCCGGAAGACGGCAGGGTCGTCAGTAACTTCATCATACAGGCACTCAAAGGCGAGGACATCACGGTCTATGGCGAAGGCAGGCAGACCCGGAGCTTCTGTTACGTGGATGACCTTATCCGGGGCTTCCTGCTTTTGATGGACAGTCCGGAAGACGTAACCGGCCCGGTCAACCTGGGCAATCCCGGTGAATTCACGATGCTGGAGCTGGCAGAAAAGGTCATCGCATTGACAGGCAGCTCGTCCAAGCTGGTGCACCGGCCCCTGCCCGGCGACGACCCCAAGCAGAGGCGGCCGGACATAAGCCTCGCAGGTAAGCTCCTTGGCTGGAAACCGGAGATTATGCTGGACGAGGGGCTCAAGAGAACCATCGAGTATTTCAAGGGAGTCATATCTGTATGAAAAAGATTTCTACCATAGTACCCGTCTACAACGAGGAGGCAAACGTCCCCCTGATGCACGCCGCCCTCTGCGAAGTCGCGGACAAGCTTCCCGGCTACGATTGGGAATTCGTCTTTGTCAATGACGGCTCACGGGACGGATCTTGGCAGGCACTGGAGGCAATCGCAGGAAAAGACAAACGCGTGGTCTCCCTTGACTTCAGCAGGAACTTCGGCAAGGAGCTTGCCCTGACCGCCGGAGTACAGAACTGTACGGGCGACGCGGCAATCTTCCTGGACGCAGACCTGCAGCACCCCCCGGCACTCATTCCCGAATTCGTCAAGAAGTGGGAGGCTGGAGCAGAGGTTGTCGCCAGCATACGCAAGTCCACGGAGAAGAAATCACCAATAAAGGACTTGGGATCCAGGCTCTTCTACCATCTGATGAGCGCGGCGGCCCCGTCCAAGCTCACCCCAAATGCAACGGACTTCAAGCTGATCGACCGCAAGGTGATAAACGAGCTGGTCCGCTTCACCGAGCACAAGCGGATGTTCCGCGGACTCATCGAGTGGCTGGGCTTCAGAACCGAATACATCGAATTCGTCGCCCCGGAGCGGATAAACGGTACGGCCTCATACTCGCTGGGCAAGCTGCTTTCCCTCGCCATAAACAGCATAACGAGCAACTCTCTCTGGCCCCTCAAACTCTTCTCCTATGTGGGGATTTTCACGACTCTGGCCAGCTTTATCCTGCTCGTAATAATGATTGTTCACAACTACCTGCTGCACACAGGCATGTTCAGCTCCATCTCATTTGTCATCGTGACGAATACCCTCGTCCTGGGGATAGTACTGGTCTCACTCGGACTGGTTGCCCTCTACATCGGGCAGATACAGGTGGAGGTGATAAACCGCCCCCTCTACGTCATACGGGAAAAGCTGGGAGCAGAGGACAAGAAGGACTAAATTCCCGCTTCAAGAGGCGGTCCCGCCCTACTGCTTCCAGTTTGAGCGGTCAGCCTGCTTCTTGACGAAGATGCCGGAAACCACTCCCCATGCGTAGATATAGAGGGTTATCCAGCAGCAGAGGGGATGCAAAAGCCATGCCCTGAAGTCACCCTTGCGGAAAAAACCGATGAGCGCCTGAACGATGACAGGAATCACCGTCACCGAGCAGAGGCAGAAGAGGAACACCTTGCCCATGCCGACGCTGCTCCACGGATACTTCCGCCCCTTGTTCCCGCTGAAAAAGAGGAAGTCCCGTATGCGGCGGTTCTGCTTGCGGGCAAACGTCCGCACGTCGGGATAGACCAGGTGGACTATGCCGTTTTTGACCTTGGCAATCCGGGTCTCGGGTTTCTTCTGCAAAAGCTCCCATAAAACGTCTATATCGAAGAGGTAGTCGCCCTCGAAGCTCCCGACGAGCGCTTCACGCCTCATGCAGAATCCGTTCGCCCCGATAGTGGGCATCATTCCCTGATCGAACGCTATCGAAAGATAGGAGCCGCAGTCCTCCTCCTGATGAGGCACCTTAGTCCAGCTTCCGGAGACGGCACAGATACGGTCATAGTTGCCCGCATACAGGCAGAGAGGGTCGCTCATCCCCAGCATGGCGCAATAACGGGTCATCGCCGGGTCATCTTTCCGCCAGGTATACGAGATTGGTTCGCTCGCAACAATCTCAGCTTTGTCAAAGGGCTGCATCATCTGGGAGAGCCATTGCCCGTCCGGAAGGATGTTATCGGAGTCCAGAAGGCACACTATGTCACCCGTAACCTGACGGACAGCGACAGCCTTTCCTGCCTCCGCAGTCTTGAGCGGATTATCCAGCATCTTCACGGCGATGCCGCTTGTGGCATTGCCTCCCTCCTGTTCCCAGGCCTGGATTCTTTCCCTTGTCCCGTCGGTGGAACCGCCGTCTGCAAAGGCAATCTCAATTCTGTCATGGGGGAAATCCTGCATGAGGATTGCGTCCATAAAGACATCCAGCGTCCTCATCGAGTTGAATACCGGCGTAACAATAGAAACAGAAAGCATAGAGGCAATGCTAACACAGAAAACAAAGCTTGTCCAGCGAAGGCAAAAGTTGAATTTTCTGCGAGGACGTGATATAATATGCATATATGTCGAAACCTAAGACTGAATTTTCCATAAAACAGATTGTCGTATACCCGAGCCAAGGGGTCGGGGAAGTCATTGATGTCTTCAAGAAAGATTTCAAGGGCAAAGAAGTCTACTATTATAAAATCCACATACCTGTCTCGGACATGAACATAATGGTTCCCGTCGAGAACGCGCAGAGCATGGGGATACGCAGCGTAGTGGACAAGGAGCAGGCAGAGAAGGCCATCGAGCTGCTCGGCAAGGAATTCGACCCTCCGACCTCGGATTGGAAGCTCCGTTATCAGCAAAACATCGATTTGCTGCACTCCGGCTCCGTTGAGGATATAGCGGCGATAGTCCGCTGCCTCTACCACAGGTCCAAGATAAAGGAGCTGCCCGCAATGGAGCGCAAGCTCTACGAGAGCGCGAAGAAGCTGCTTGAGGATGAGCTGTCCTATGCACTTGGAAAAAGCGGCAAAGAGGTGGAAACTCTGCTTCATGCCAAGCTGGAACCCCTCGGTGCGAAAATCGAGAAGAAGACCAGCAGCTTCTATGACGATGACGATGACGATGAGGACTTCAACGAAGAAGCAGGTCGCGGGTCCAATTCGGATTCTGACGAGGATGAAGATGACGACGAAGGTGATGACGGGGAAGAGCTGGACGAAGGCGAAGAGTAAATGAATCTCTTCCTGATCCTGACCGCAGCGGGTTCCTCCAGCAGGATGGGGCCGAAAGGCAAGAAGGAGTATCTGCCCCTTGGAGGAGGGACGGTCTTGTCGGCATCACTCAAAGCCTTTCTGAACGCTTCACCGCTCACCGCTGTCATCGTTACCGTGCCGAAAGGCGGAAAAGAGGAGGCCCGGCTCGCACTCTCCAGGGATAAAGCCCTTGAGGAGCTCCCCGCCTCCCGTCGCCCTCCCATTCAATTCGTCGAGGGAGGAAACAGCAGGCAGCATTCCATTTACAACGCCCTCGAATTCCTAAAAGAACAGTACCCGCAGGCCGAAGGAGTCGTCCTTGTCCATGATGCAGCCCGTCCCTACGTAACAACGAGAATCATACAGGACTGCATCTCCACAGCCCGGAACCATGGGGCGGCAGTTCCGGCAATCCCCGCCGTAGACACACAGAAAGAAATCGCTCCCGACGGGACAATCGCGAGGCACTTAATCCGCAAAGACCTGGCCGCCGTCCAGACACCGCAGGGATTCCAGCTTGCCCCCTTCATCCTCTGTCATGAAAAGGCGCATGAAGAGGGGCTGGACTTCACCGACGACACACAGGTCTGGGACTCCTACCCCGCTCTGACGGGCGGCAGAAAAGTATACATCGTGGAAGGCGACATCGTGAACAAGAAAATCACATATCCAACTGACCTGCCGGCCTCAGAAAGACCCTCAGGACAAAACAATCCCGGCCAGAAAGAAACCCGTATAGGAATGGGAACAGACCTGCACCGCCTGATTGAAGGGCGGAGATTTCTGCTCGGCGGAGTCGAGATTCCCGCAGACAAAGGCGAGCTCGGGCACTCCGATGCAGACGTACTGCTCCACGCAATAACGGACGCACTGCTCGGAGCAAGCGGGCTGGGTGACATAGGCTCATATTTCCCGCCGGAAGACGAAAAGTGGAAGGATGCAGACTCTGCCGTATTATTGAGGCAGGTATGGGAAGATGTGCAGAAGGAAGGCTGGTCTCTGGTCAACCTGGACTGCGTGGTGGAATTCGAGCGTCCCAAGTTCCTGCCCTGGCGGCAGAAAGTCATAGACTCCATTGCCGCAATACTCAGGGTCAGCAATAAGCAGGTTTTTGTAAAGGCAAAGACGAACGAGGGGCTGGATGCAGTAGGCTCAGGTCTTGCAATCAAAGCCTACTGCGTCTGCCTGCTTTCCCGCTAACTCCTTCTCCTCCTTCTGGGGGGGAAATCATCATCTCCCTCATCGTCCTCCGCGTCACGATCGGAACTACCCGGCCCAAGCTCCAGGATGAGGCTGACCATATTCTCCTGCAATTTCAGAGCCTGCGCTATCTCTCTGACGGACCAGCCCTGCCGTTTAAGCTCTATGACGCGCTCCCGCTGACCAAGGGTTGGCTTGGCGGCAGAACTTATGGCAGATCCCTTCTTGCTCATCTCGCGCACGATTTCATGCAGAGCTTCCAGCTGGTTGTCGGCTT
>CADBRC010000361.1 GCA_902796985.1 uncultured Spirochaetaceae bacterium | reverse complement strand
TAGACAGGTTTGAGAAAGCATATACCGCTATGAGAAATGCGAGCATACTTATGCCTATCTGAATCAAGAAGATATTGAAGGACTGCTGGCGAATGTTGTTATTTGCCGACTCCGCTGACTCTATCTCAGCCACGATGTATTCCTGGAAAATATCGCCCAAGAGAGACGAGACGCCCCTTATCTGTTCCATGACTTCCTCGTTCTTGGATACGCTTTCCCTGTCCTCTATCTGCCGTCCCAGAAGCTCCACGTACTTCTCAAGGGTTTTCTCTGTCCGGCTTGCGACCTCAAGGATTTCTCTGCTTCCCTCGGAGGTTCCCTTCTGCATGTCCGCTATGCCAACCCGTATCTGCCTTAGGAGCTGGTACTGGCGGCCACTGTTGAAAGACTTGAGTCCGGAGACAATATCCCAGATTTCGCCTTCAAGCTCTTCCTTGGCAACCTTGCTCAAATTGTTTGCCGAGCTTACGTTCATGATAATCCTGTCGTATCGCATCGTGTAAAAGCTGAACACCGCCACCGAGTACACGGTTGGAACGACCATCAGCAGTATCATGAAGACAAGAGAATAGCGGAGGCTGTTCTTAAGGCTCTTTGATTTGCTGGCCATGAAGCTACCGCCTTAATATTTTCGTTCCGGCAGGTATGACAGGTCGTCATATTCCGTGAAAATCTTTCCGCCGACAATCGTAGACCGGGGGATTTCCTCCCCGGCAGCGAGATTCCGAACCAGTCCCATGATGACATCTCCCTGCTCCGGGTTACATTCGACGACGCAGTTAATGCGGCCGTCCTTGAGCCTGTCCACGGCCTCCTGCTGGGCATCAACCGTGACTATCGTTATGGGACTACCCGTACCCGTCACAATGCCCTGCTGCCCCAGTACATCCAGGAGGCCGAGCGTCATTCCGTCGTTGCAGGAGAAAACCGCATCAATCTTCTGGCCGTCAATGACAAAGCCTTGCCCGGCAGAAAGAATTTTTCTCGCTATCTCCTCGCCCCGGCTCCGCATAAAGTCTCCGCTCTCCGAACAGATGATGCTGAAGCGGGAGTCCGATGCCAGGATTTCGCGGAAGCCCTCGATGCGGCCGTCAGAGGCAGAAGCCCCGTCCGTTCCCCGCAGTTCCAGAATATTGACTTTTCCGATGGAGCCGGCGTATTTGCGGATGAGGAAGCGGGCAGCATGACGGCCTTCCTCCCTGCTGTCGGTACCGACGTATCCTGCATACAATCCGTCATACTCGGAGTTTATCCTCCTGTCACATACTATGACGGGTATGCCCGCATCCCGCGCCTCTTCCAGAACGTTACCCCATCCGTCCTGTACTATCGGAACAAACGCGATGACATCCACCTGATACATGATGAAGCTGCGTATGTCCTTTATCTGTTTCTCCTGCTTCTGTTCTGCATTTGCATAAAGCAGCTGGATGCCCGCTTTCTGCGCAGCCGCCTGCATGTCCCTGGTATTGTATATCCGCCATGCGCTCTCCGCCCCAATCTGCGAGAAGCCGACGATAATCCTCTCCCCGCCATGCGAAGGGTTTCCTTCACCTCGGGAGGAAGATTTGACCTTCCCCATACAGGAAGACAGGACAAAAGCAGACATCAGGACAGCAAGAACAGAAAGGAGACGAAATTTCATATTCCCATTATATAGCAAGGAGCAGATTTCTTCCAGTAAAAACTCAGGTCCGTGTATAACGCAGAAGGAGCACGCTGAGAAATATGAAGAAGATGACAGGAAACCAGCCGCCGAAAGCGGGAGGGACGGTACCGAACCTCGCCATGAGCATGGTCATCATCTGCATGACATAGAAGAGGACGACTGCCGAGATGCACAGGCCAAGGCTGACAAGGAGGACGTTCTTGCGGGTCTTGCCGCTGAGGGCAACAGCAAGCAGCACAACGACAACGACGACCATGGGGAACGAGAATTTCTTGTAGTACACGGCCTTTGCATCGCTGGAAGGGAGGCCGGACTTCTCAAGCCGCCGTATGTAGTCCCTGGCTTCTGCCACGCGGACTTCCTCCACGTTGATGGTGCTGCTCCTGAAAGACTCAGGCGGCTCCGTGAGGCGGAAAAGATGGTCATAGTCCGCATCACCCGCAGAGTAACCTTCTCCCTCCTTTCGGTAAAAGCAGCTTCTCGAGAGCTTCCAGTGGTCATAGCTCCACTCCGCGCTGTCCGCATAAAGCAGTCCGTCAAATCCCCGGCTGTTTCCCCGGTAGAGGACAAAGAGGGAAAGAAGGCGGTCATTCTTGCTGTCAAAGAATTCCGCCTTGTAAATCATCTTTCCGCCCTCGCTTATGACAACGATATCCTTACTGTCAAAATCCTTCTCCTTGTGGAGCGCAGCAGCCTGGAGCCGGGTTTTCTCCGCGTAAGTCCGGGTCACCAGACGGTCATCCAGGAAGAACATTGCGGCGCTCATAAACACAGAGATTATGAGGAGGGGGAAAGCAAACCGGAAAATCGATATGCCGGACGCGAAGAGAGCAAGCAGTTCATTGTTTGCATAGAAGTCACTGAGCATGTATGCAGTGGCGAAAAGCACGGATATGGGCAGGGAGTACCATAAACTCTTGGGGATGTAGTACAGGAGGATTCTCGCAACGAGGGCTGGCTCTGCCTCATTGGAGATATAGCCCCAAATGTTCATCAGAAGGTCCGTAAGGATGAGGATGAGGGTAAAGAAGAACATGGAGGCTACAAATATCGCAAAGAACCTCCTGAGCATATACAGGGCAAGTCT
Source organism: uncultured Spirochaetaceae bacterium (assembly GCA_902796985.1). GTDB lineage: Bacteria > Spirochaetota > Spirochaetia > Treponematales > Treponemataceae > Treponema_D. The sequence goes on along the minus strand of CADBRC010000361.1, from coordinate 5,803 downwards.
CATCTTTTCACCGCTTCCTCAATGCAAAATAAAGCAAAAGCCCGACAACTCCGATGAAGAAGTTTGGTCCCCACATCATCCAGAAACCGTTCCATCCGCTGCGCACGCCGAATATCTGGCCCAGAATCGTTGCGGCCCAGTATATGACAGAGATAATGATGCCGAATATCATTCCCAGTGTCTGCCCGTCCCGCTTTCCGAATATGAGCGCAAGGGGGAAGGCAAGAATAGCAAAGAATATCGAACCGAAGGGCATGGAGAATTTCTTTGCAAACTCCAAATTGTATCGGTTCATCATCTTGTGTGTGACAGAGCTGTCCTTCTTCATAACCTGTATGATTTTCCACAAATCAAACGATGTCATCTCGCGCGGCTGCACTCCCGTACTTGGCATAAGCACGGAATCAAAAACGTTCAGCAGAATTCTCTGCGATTCAAATACATCAAAGTTCTTTCCCTGAGCCCGGTCAACCTCCAGCACGGTCGCCCCGCTCATATTGAACTGCATCAGGATGCCCGCCTCATCAGACTTGTTGACCTCACTTCTTCCGGTCATTATGACGCGGTCCCGTCCCGTTGCGTCCTTGTCAAATATCACGAGGTCTTCGATTATACCATCATCCCCAACCCCTCCTATGACGAGGGTCGTGCCATTCATCCGCTTGACAGAGTTGGCCTCTATCTCTACTGCCGGATCGCTTTGTACAATCTGTTTTTTCAGCCGGTTGAACTTGAGGAGCCCAAGCGGCAGGAAGTAGTCGTTCATCGCGAATCCCGCAAAGGAGATGAAAAGCCCCAGCAGCATGACCGGGACAGCTATGAAAGAATAGCGGATGCCGCTTGCCCGCAGGATAAGAATCTCGTTGTCAGTCGCCATACGGCCCACGCACATCAGGAATCCGACCAGGGTGGCAAACGGCGCGGACTGGGCCACTATGCCCGGCAGACTGTACAGCATAAGCCGGGCGACCTTGAGGAAAGGAACACGCTGCCTGAGTACCGTCTCTGCAAGAACAAGAATATTGTTAACGAAGAACACGACGAAGAAAAAGGCAAAGCAAATCGCAAAATAGAAGAAGAGCTCCCGGACAATATAGCGAAGCATCACGTGCGTTCCCAATCGTCTCTCGGACCGAGAAACAGCTTCCTGCACGGAAGACGGCTCCGATTCCGGCACCGGGCTTTTCTCTGGAGAAAGCGGAGTTTCATTCTCAACAGGGCGGGAGATTTCCGAGACCTGCGGGATTGGCTCAGCTGAGGAAATCTCCTGTACAGAGGCTGGAGCTTCCTTCACATGAGGAGCGGCATCCATCACAGGGGATGCGGTTTCCATCACCAGTGATGTGGCTTCCTGCACGGGGACTGAAACATCCATCACCGGAGCTGCTGACTCCTGAACCGGAGGCAAAGAGATGGAAACAGAATCAGCCATACCATCCGGTATAAGCCTGGACGGACGCAAATTTCTTTCAGCCTTGATTCGGTTTTTGAGGAGTTCTATATTCGCAGCGGAAAGGGACGGTGCCTCTTCATCCACCTGCTTTCCTTGCTGGCGGAGAGATTCAATGGTCGCCTTCCTGCTTTTTACAGAATCAAGTGTTATCCCGGAAGAACGCGAAATTCTGCCCCTGCCTGGCACGCGGCGGGTTCCGGGTTTTCTCTCTATTTTTATTTCCTCAAGGTAGTCCAGTTCCATGGGCAAGAGGCCTGCGCATCAAAAACGTCCGGTAAAACTCAGGAGGAAACCGGACCTGCAAATCCGCCGGTGCTGCCCCAGCCCCCGTCCCCGCGTTCACTCTCCGACAGTAAATCCGTCTTTTCCCAGGAAGCTATGGTTACCGGCGCAACAACAAGCTGGGCAATGCGCTCTCCGGAGTGCACAATGTATGGTTCATTAGAGAAATTGACGAGCAGAACCTTTATCTCGCCCCGATAGTCACTGTCTATTGTTCCCGGAGTATTAAAAACCGTAATTCCGTTTTTGAGGGCAAGCCCACTCCGTGGCCTGACCTGAACTTCAAAACCTTCTGGAATTTCAAAAAAAAGCCCGGTAGGGACAAGCTTGCGCTCGTTCGGAGCAATCACAATATCTTTTTCAAGGAAAGCACAAACATCGGCCCCGGCGGCGCCCTCTGTTTTATAAACAGGAAGGGCAGCCCCCTCTTTCGCCAGGACCTTTATTTTTACATTAGTATACATGAAATGTTCCACCCAATTATATTCTCGGAAAAATAGGATGTGATTTTAACAAAGAAAACAAAAAAACGGACACAAAAATGCCCGCGAAACAGAAGGAGACAATCCCTCCTGCTATTGCAAAACAAGCAATAGCAGACTAAGGGGAATAGAAAAATAAAAAATACAGACAGGCATGATACATACCTGTCTGTTGTTTTTGCGTTCCCTACTTAAGGGAGGCAGAGATTCTTTCCAGAACCTTCTTACGATCCAAGGGTTTTACGATATAGTTCTTCGCTCCAGCGAGAAGGGACTTCTTAACAAGCTCCTCCTTTCCAAGAGCGCTGACCATAACCACACGGGCATTCTTGTCAAAGGCGACAATCTGCTCCAAAGCGGTGATACCATCCATGCGTGGCATAGTGATATCCATCGTAACTAAGTCAACGTTGGGGCAAAGCTCCTTATACTTGTCCACGCCCTCTTTTCCATCAATGGCGGTAGCAACGACTTCAAAGCCATCGCTGGACAAAATCTGAGTCAACTGCTTCGCAACGAAAACAGAATCGTCTACGACAAGAACCCGATATTTCGTTCCGTCGAGCTTCGTTCCTTCTACTGACGGCGCATCATCTTTCGTTTTCATTCTTCTAACTCCTTATCATGCACGTTCGCGAATCGCGACATTGACTTCAATTTTCCCATACTCGGTAATAAGAGGAACTATCAAAGCCTCAACATTCTCATTGGCTCCGCCCAAGGCTGCAATTTCCATCTTTTCACCTGCAAAGAGGGTCGGCGGCGTCAAATCAAATTTGAAACCAAGTTCATGAAGCTTCGTTACAGCCTGTGCCGTAATAATGTTTGCAAGCTCGCTAATCGTAGCCTTTGCAAGATCATCAAACTCAGGAAGCTTCTCTTCATTCATCTTGGAAGCGATGTTAAGCGCAGTCTCCATAGTCATATCGAAAAGAACACGTCCTTCGACATCACCGGCAAGACCGACAAGAGCCGCCACCCCCATAACGGGCATCGCCGTCGATTTGAGGTAAAGATCTCCCCGCTTTACATCGGCTCCACCCAAAACGTCCTTTAACACTCTATACGAAGTTTCGACAAATGGGTTAATGTACTCAACTCTCATTGTTTCCCCCTAGAAAGTTCTTATATTATACTTCTATTTGCTATAAACTGCAACATTTCCTTGCAATTTTTTCTTAAATCCATAAGAAGAAATGTCTTCATTGGACCCAACAATGACGACTCCGTTACCCTTCAGCTTCTCCTTGAAATCACTAAGGATAGTTCCCTGATTCGCCTCAGGCAGGAATGAAAGCACGTCCCTCGCGAATATGATGTCAATATCCGGGAGGCTGTTCGTGTTAGCTATGTCGTGGTACTCAAACATTATCATATCTTTGACATCTTTGTCAAAGGTATTTTCCCCGGAGGCGGTCGTAGAAAGATATGACGCATACCAGGACTTAGCCGCCGCAGGGCTGATAGGCAGGAGCGGGGCATTGGAGACACTCAGGAGGTCCGTGTCATGCGCATAAATCCTGATATGAGCGCTCGGATAACGCTTCTTTAGGATACAGGCAAGGGAATATGCCTCATAACCCTTTGCACAGCCAGGATTCCAGAGGACAATGTTCTTGGCAGCATTATCAGGCAACGCCTTGCTGATTGCATCAGCATACGCCTCTGACCACCAGTCCCCGGTCGCCTCAGAGTAGAAAGGCTCCAGGAAAGCCAGGGCATCCTTTTCATTCTGGAGCTGAGTCTTGTCTTTTCCCTTATCCTTACGCCACTCAATATAACGCTTCTTAATCCAGTCGGTATTCAGAGGAGACATGGAAAACTTAGTCAGCGACTGAAGGGAATCCGCGATGAACTTCAAGTCAGCCTCGGATGCCTCCTCCTTTGCTGGAGCTGCGGCTTTCGGAGCTGCAGCCGGCCCCCTCTGAGCGGCCGCCGGAGCTTTCTGAGCCGGAGCCTTTGCTGAAGAAGGGAGCGGAGATTTTCCCTCTGAGACCACATTGGACGAGACCGACGGAGCAGACGCATTCATCTGCATCTCCTCAATCTGCCTCTGCACCATCTGTGCCTTGGCGGAATCCGCAAGTTCCTTCTCTTCCTCAGGGGAATGAACCCCGAAGATTCTCTCTATGTCAAGCAAGACATACAGGTTGCTGTCGGACTCCACAACACCGTAGATATACTTAATGTTGATGTCACCGAACAGGGGATGAGGAGGCTGTATCGCGCTTTTCTGAATGTTCACAACACGGTCAATCTCATCAACGACGACACCGAAGGTCTGCTCGCCGACGACGATAATCAGCATATTCTCCAAATGACCGTCCTCACGGGGAGGCATATCAATGTTGAAGAAGAGCCTCAGGTCAATGACCGGAATTATGTCACCGCGGAGGTTATACACACCCAGAACGAAGGGAAGGCTGTTAGGCACATAGGTAAAATTCCCGGCCTTAGCCCTTTCCTTAACCTTCATGATGTCTATGGCGTAGTCCTTGCCTGCAAGGGAGAACGCTACCATGCTATAGTCCGTGACAGCATTCTTCTTCTTCAGCTCTTCCTGGGAAAGCGCACCCTGACCACCAACCTGCTCGGTCGTACTCGCGAAGGCACTGAGTTTTTCCTGAATCGTCGCCATATTGCTAACCTCTCCTTATAGCTTCTTTCTCACGAAGCTGCTGGGCATTAATCTCCTGCTGCACGCCAAGCTCGAGAAGTTGGCTTACATCTATAATCAGGGAAACAGAGCCATCTCCAAGGACTGAGGCTCCGGCTATACCCGGGGACTTGGTGAACTGGTCGCGCAACGGCTTGATGACGACGTCCTCCTCACCGACGAGCATATCGACCATAACGCCGATTTTCTTCTCCTGGGACCCGACGATTACTATGAAGCAGTAGTCGCTCTCGGCCGTGTCCTTGATGTTGAACAGGCGGCTCAAACGGAGCACGGAGATAACCTCGTTACGGACGTTCAAGACCTCGTAGCTGTCAATCGTGTTGATGCTGCTCTTCTTGACGCGCTGGCTCTCGATGACGTTCGCGATCGGTATGGAGTAGGTTTCCTTTCCGACGCGGACAAGCAGACCCTGTATAATTGCAAGGGTAAGCGGAAGCCTGATGCTGAACTTGGAGCCCTTATGCCGCTCGCTCGTGACGTTTATGCTGCCCTTGAGCTTAGCGACGGAATCCTTGACGACATCAAGACCAACACCACGGCCAGAGACGTTGGATATCTTGTCACTGGTCGAGAACCCTGCCATGAAAATAAGGTTGTAGGCTTCCTGATTGGAAAGGACCTTGTTCGGGCTTATCAAGCCCTTGCTGACCGCCTTCGCCTTAACCTTCTCGACTTCGATTCCCTGACCGTCATCGATGATGTCGATGATGATCATATTGCCCTCGTTGGAGGCTTTGAGCGTCAAAGTACCCGTCTCATCCTTACCCAAGGCTTTCCGCTCCTCAGGAGGCTCTATGCCGTGGTCAACGGAATTGCGGACACAGTGCATTATCGGATCCTGAAGGTCATCTACGACCGTCTTGTCAAGCTCGGTATCCTCTCCCTCTATGACGAGGTTGACCTTTC
>CADBRC010000360.1 GCA_902796985.1 uncultured Spirochaetaceae bacterium | reverse complement strand
TGCTGACCAGCTGCATCGCCGCCCTCGTCTATGCGGCTCCCCTCTTTGTCCGCCTAGCCGACTGGCTCCTTAAGGTGGTATGTCCGGCCCTGACCGCATCGCTCAAAAAACGCCTTGCCCTCTTTGCCGTTGCAACGGCGGGCCTCTGGCTCATCACGGGCCTCCTGATCCCCACGCTGCTCATCGCTTCGTCTCCGATGGAATTCAGCGGCATAGACAATTATGCAAGCCCCTTCTTCTTTGTGCGGAATACGCTCGCGCAGTCGTTCGGCCTCTTCGTCGTCTGGCCTTTCCTGATTTTCTTCCTTTACAAAGAGAAAGTTCAGAGCCTGCTCGCCCTCGTATTCTCGTGCGCCTTCATCACTGCGCTCGCCGATGCCTTCCTCTTCCACGGCAGTTACGGCATCATGACCAAACTGCTTACGTTCAAGACTGTCGCAAACGTGGACTCCTCCCTGCCGGCAATCCTGCTGAACCTTGCGGTGATAGTCCCCCTGACGCTCGCGACGGCCGTCCTCTTCTGGAAGAAGCGGACAAAGGTCGTGTTCTTTGCAATGCTGTTCACGGCGGGAGCCCTGCTCTGCCTGTCGCTCGTCAACGTCCGCACGATACGGAAAGGCTACGCGCAGTATGTCGAAGTCTCGCGGAACAACAATGCGGACATTAAGGAGATATCACCGATTTTCCACCTGTCCAAAACAGGCAGAAACGTCCTCGTCATCTATCTGGACAAGGCGCAGAACAGATACCTCGTACCGGTCTTTGACGAATATCCGGCGCTCTACGGGCAGTTTTCGGGCTTTACGCTCTACCGCAACACGGTGTCCTTCAACGGCTGGACCCTGCTCGGTGCCTCTCCCTGCTACGGCGGCTACGAATATACCCCGGAGGCGAAGAACAGGCGGAGCGACGTAACGCTCGTGGACAAGCAGAACGAGTCCATCCTGCTTTTGCCGCGCATTTTTACGGAGCAGGCGGACGGCTGGTCCGCAACGATAACAGACCCCTCCTGGGCCAACTACAGCTGGATAGCCGACTTGGGTATCTTCAAGGACTACCCGGACATCGCGCGCTATTCAACGGACGGAGTATACCTGGACCAGTGGTACAAGGAGAACAAGAACGTCGCGGGGCTGGACAAGACGAGCAAGACGCTCAAACGCAGCCTGCTCTGGTACTCAGTGTTCCGCATCTCGCCCCTCTTCCTCCGTCCCGCCCTCTACAACGGCGGCGACTACTGGGATCCCAACTCTACGGACGAGGATCTGAACGCATTTCTTGAAGGCTACTCCGTACTGGACCTGCTGAAGCGGCTGACGGCATTTGACTCTGCGACCGACAACAGCTTCACCTACTTCGTCAACAACACGACCCACGACGGGGCTTTCCTGCAATACCCTGACTACGTCCCGGTCAGCGAGGTGACGATGGACAGCCCATCCGCGTTCGCCTGGGACTACGAATACCAGAGCAATGCCGCTGCCCTGCACCGGCTGGGAGAATACTTCGATTACCTGAAGGAGAACGGGGTATACGACAACACGCGGATCATCATAGTGGCCGACCACAGCTCGGTGCCGGGAGAGATAGGCTATGAGTGGAGCAGCAAGTTCGACATCATACAGCCCGGCCACTTCCACCCCCTCCTGATGATGAAGGACTTCGGCGCAGACGGGAAGCTCGTCATAAACGAAGACTTCATGACCAATGCAGATGTTCCCGCGCTCGCGCTGGAAGGCATTGTCGAAAAGCCGGTGAACCCCTTCACGGGAAATGCCGTGGATTCCTCCGACAAGGAGCGGGGCGCGCTCGTCTGCACGGAGCACATCTTCATGCCTCAGCAGAACGACAGCCGCTATGTATTCACGGCTCCCCCGGACAAATGGTGGCGGGTCAGGGACAATATATTCAAACCCGAAAACTGGACGCAGGAAATTCAGGAGGGAAGGAAATGACATATACCCCCCTATACATAGACCCCGGCACGGGCAGCATGCTCTTCTCCGTCTTCATCGGTGTCGTCGCAACATTCTTCTTCCTGCTGCGAGCCGCCGTCCTGAAGCTGCAGCTCCTCTTTTCTGGCCGCAAGGCCCTGCGGAAACGGGAGGCGGACAGGAAGAAGTTCGTCATCTACAACGAGGGCAGGCAGTATTACAACATCTTCCTGCCGGTTCTTCAGGCATTCGAGCGGCGGAAGGTCACGGTGGACTACCTGACCGGAGACCCGGACGATCCGCTCACAAAAGACAAACCCTTCCAGTTCGTCCGGCCGGAATACATCGGGAGCGGGAAC